>NZ_JBXASW010000018.1:0-110692 GCF_058809745.1 Variovorax sp. MPBD4-3 | reverse complement strand
GGTCGCGGGGGAATGGGGCGCGCCGGTGAGCGTGGGCTCGGGCATCCAGGCGCCGATGTAGTGCTCGCGCTGGACCTTGGCGGCGCGCAGGCGGTCGATCGACAGGCGGGTGACGACGGTCACGAGCCAGGCCTCGGCGCTGTCGAAGGCGTCCTTGGCGGCTTCGTGCCAGCGCAGCCAGGCGTCTTGCACGACCTCTTCCGCCTCGGCAACCGAGCCGAGCATGCGGTAGGCGATGCCCTGCAGGCGAGGGCGGTGGCGGTTGAAGGTGAGGGTGGCGTCGTCCATGGCTGCTAGACGGCTGGCACACGCGGTTTGTGACACCCGCCCCAAAAAAATCGCCCCGGGGTGCGGGGCGAGTGTTTTCTTTGCTTATGCGCCCTGGTATTCGGGCTTGGGGCCGAGCGAAGCGGCCAGTTCCTTGCGGTAGCGGTTCAGTTCCTGGACCGTCTTGAAGCTGCGGTCCATGAGCAGGCTCAGGTTGTGCAGGATGCGCTCGCCGACCTTGGTTTCCCAGACGGCGTCGAACTTGATCTGCTTGTCGAGCCAGTGCTCGAGCCAGTCAGGGTCGGGCATGCGGCTCTGGATGGTGTCGTTGGGGAACAGCGCCTTGTTGACGTGCAGGTTCGTCGGATGCAGCGCCTGCGCCGTGCGGCGGGCGCTGGCCATGAGGACGCCGACCTTGGTGAAGGCGGCACGGGCCTCGTCGCCGAACTTTTCCATGGCGCGCTTCATGTAGCGCAGGTAGGCGCCGCCGTGGCGGGCTTCGTCCTGGCTCAGCGTGGTGTAGATGTGCTTGATGACCGGCTCGGTGTGCCACTGGGCGGCACGGCGGTACCAGTGGTTGAGGCGGATCTCGCCGCAGAAGTGCAGCATGAGGGTTTCGAGCGGGGGCGCCGGGTCGAAGTCGAAGCGCACCTCGTGGAGTTCGGCCTCGGTGGGGGCGTGCTTGGGGCTGAAGCGCTTCAGGTACTCCATGAGCACCAGCGAGTGCTTCTGCTCTTCGAAGAACCAGATCGACATGAAAGCCGAAAAATCGCTATCGTGGCGGTTGTCGCGCAGGAACATCTCGGTGGCCGGCAACGCAGCCCACTCGGTGATAGCGTTCATCTTGATGGTCTGCGCCTGCTCTTCCGTCAGCAAAGAAGCGTCGAACGACTGCCAGGGAATATCCTTGTCCATGTCCCAGCGGACGGATTCGAGTTGTCTGAAAAGTTCCGGATAGAGCATCAATGTCTTTCTATGGCCGTCGATTTTAGTCGGCCCGTTTGGCGCGACCATGACAGACGCGCGATGATGCGTATACGCGCGCCCTCGCGGCGCGGATGCGCATTCCCCCTTTTTGACCAGGAGTCCGCCATGCGAACCCGTTCCCCATTGTCGGCTCTAGTCGGCCTCGTACCGGCTATCTCCCTGCTGGCGAGCCTGTTTACCGCCGTTCCGGCCAGTGCGCAGACACCGCCGGCAGCCATCGCCCCGGCGGAGGCTGCAGGATGCCCCGCCATCCTCCAGCACACCTTCCCGCGGCTGCAGGATGAAAAACCCCAGACCTTGTGCCAGTACTCCGGCAAGGTGGTCCTGGTGGTCAACACGGCCAGCTTCTGCGGATTCACGCCGCAATACAAGGGCCTGGAGGCGCTGGACATGAAATACCGCTCGCGCGGCCTCGTGGTGCTGGGCTTCCCATCGAACGACTTCTCCCAGGAATCGGGCTCGAACAAGGAAATCGCGGACTTCTGCGAGAGCACCTTCGGGGTGAAATTCCCGATGTTCGCCAAGTCGTCGGTGCGCGGCACCGAGGCCAATCCGCTGTTCAAGCAGCTCGCGCAGGCCTCGGGCACCACGCCCAAGTGGAATTTCTACAAGTATCTGATCGGGCGCGACGGCAAGGTCGTGCAGGCGTGGTCGAGCATGACCGCGCCGGACGAAAACGGTTTCGTGAGCGTCATCGAGAAGCAGCTCGGACCAAATTGAGACTGCACAGTTCACAGAAAGACGGATCGGTAATATTATTTACCGATGCGTCCAAATCAATGTGAACTGCGCGAAACAAACGTTTACCACTGCGGTGGGAACCGTCCCGCAGCCGCTTCGCTCCTAACTTGCGTGGGCAGTGATTGCCCACCAGTTTTCATGTTGCGAGGTCTTCCGGACGCCTGCCGTCCGGTCGAAATCCCGAGGCGATTCTTCTCCTCCTCCCTCCCTCCCTCCTTCGCGTCGGGGCGCCTCGCAGCATTTTTGTCTTCTGGCCGGGCGGGGGTTGTGCGATGACGCAGCCCACCCGCATCGCCGTCATCGGCGCCGGCATCTCGGGACTGGCCGCGGCGCATACGTTGCGTGACGCGGCCGCCGTCACCCTCTTCGAAGCCAGTGACTACTTCGGTGGCCACGCCCACACGGCGACGATCGAGCTTGCGCGCTCGCCCGCCGATGCCACCCGCGTCGCGCACGGCGTGGACACCGGCTTCCTGGTCTACAACGACCGCACCTATCCCCACCTGATCCGGCTTTTCTCCGATCTAGGCGTCGAGACCGCCGAGTCGGACATGTCGTTCTCGGTCCAGGCCACGCGCGACGACGGCCGCCCGCTCGAATGGAGCGGCAACAACCTCAACACCGTGTTCGCGCAACGCCGCAACCTGTTCGACGCCCGCTTCCTGGGCATGCTGCGCGACCTGCTGCGCTTCAACCGCCTGACCACCCGCATCGCCGAGGCCGGCACCGAGGGCGAGCTGGCCCAGCCGCTCGGCGAATTCCTCGATGCCAACCGCTTCGGCGCGGCGTTCCGCGACTGGTATTTCCTGCCGATGATGGGCTGCATCTGGAGCTGCTCGACCACGCAGATGCTGGCGTTCCCGGTGGCCACCATGATCCGGTTCTGCCATAACCACGGCCTGATCCAGATCGCCAACCGGCCGCAGTGGCGCACAGTGCGCGGCGGTTCGCGCAACTACGTCGAGAAAATCGTCGCCGGCCTGCCCGACAAGCGCCTGAACACCCCCGTGCGGCGCATCACCCGCACCGAGAACGGCGTGCTGCTGGCGACCGACGCCGGCACCGAGCGCTTCGACCACGTCGTGCTGGCCACCCATTCCGACCAGTCGCTGGCAATGCTGGGCGACGCCAGCCCGGCCGAGTCCGCCGTGCTCGGCGCGATCCGCTACCAGCCGAACCACGCCGTGCTCCACACCGACGCGGCCGTGCTGCCGCGGCACCGCTCGGCCTGGGCCGCCTGGAACTACGAGCGGGCCGCCGTCGGCGAGCGCGAATCGGGCCGGGTCTGCCTGCACTACCTGCTGAACAAGCTGCAGCCGCTGCCCTGGGAGCAGCCGGTCGTCGTTTCGTTGAATCCGGTTCGCGAGATCCAGCGTAGTCAGGTCATGGCGGAATACGACTACGACCACCCGGTGCTCGACCTTGCCGCGATCCGCGCGCAGGCCGAGGTGCCGGCCCTCCAAGGCCAGCGCAACACCTGGTTCGCGGGCGCCTGGATGGGCTACGGTTTCCACGAGGACGGCCTGAAGGCCGGCCTGGCCGCCGCCGCGGGCCTGCGCGCGCGGCTGTCCCCCGGCAGCGACGCGACCGCGAGGCGCGCAGCATGACACCGACGCAGGCCGTGCCGCTGATGGGCTTCGGGGAAGTCCGCCATGCACGCCTGCGCCCGGCGCGCAACGCCTTCGCCTATCCGACCTATTTCCTGATGCTGCCGATGCGCACGCTGCGCGCGCATGGCAGCGAGGCCGTGGCGCTCAATCGCCGGGCCGCGATTTCCTTCCACGACGTCGACCACGGCGACGGCCGAGCGCCGCAGCAAGGCGGCGCGCTGGCCTGGCTCGACGAACTGCTGGCCGCCCACCGCATCCACGACGCCACCGGCGAAGCCTGGCTGCACTGCTACCCACGCGTGTTCGGCTACACCTTCAAGCCGGTGAGCTTCTGGTATTGCCACACGCCTGAAGGCGTGCTGCGGGCGATCGTGGTCGAGGTGAACAACACCTTCGGCGAGCGCCACTGCTACCTGCTCGACCGCCCGGTGTACGGCGCCGAGCTCAAGGCCGCGAAGGCTTTCCACGTCTCGCCGTTCTGCCAGGTCAGCGGCGGCTACCGGTTCCGCTTCTTCGTCGATGCCGAGCTGACGCGGACCGTGGTGCGCATCGACCACGACGACGCCGAAGGCCCGCTGCTGCAGACCAGCGTGAGCGGCCAGCTCGCCCCCATGGACGCGGCCAGCGTGCGGCGCGCGCTGTGGCGCTACCCGGCGATGACCTTCGGGCTGATCGCGCGCATCCACTGGCAGGCCGCCAGGCTCTGGCTCAAGCGCGTGCCGTTCGTCGCCAAGCCGGCGCCGCCCACCCATTTCGTTTCACGCGACAACCAGCAGCAGGCGAATCCATGAGCGCCGCGCCGGGCCGCCCCAAGCAAGCTCGCACCGCAGTGCGCAGCATGAAGGTACTTCAATGACTTCCTCCCTCACCACTGCCTCCCGCTTCTCGCTGCCCCAGGATGCGCCCGGCGCCGCACGCACCGTGCTCGGCCTGCTGCAGCGGCTGGCTTACGGCTCGCTCACCGTGCGCCTGCCCGACGACTCCGTGCGGCACTTCGGCGCCACGCCCGGCAGCGGCCCCACCGCCTCGCTCACGCTGCGCAACTGGAACGTGTGCAAGGCCGCGCTCAAGTCGGGCGACATCGGCTTTGCCGAGAGCTACATCGCGGGCGACTGGACCACGCCCAACCTCACCGAGCTGATCAAGGTGTTCATCGCCAACCGCCGCGCGATCGAAGACGTGGTGTACGGCAACTGGTTCGGCCGCCTGGTGTACCGGGTGCGGCATCTCATGAACCGCAACAGCAAGGCCGGCAGCTCGCGCAACATCCATGCGCACTACGACCTGGGCAACGCGTTCTACAAGCTCTGGCTCGACGAGACGATGAACTACTCGTCGGCCTGGTTCGAGGGCGACCTCTCCAAGCCGATGCCCGGGGCGCAGCGCGCCAAGGTGCGCCGCGCGCTCGAACTCGCGGCCGTGAAACCCGGCGACCGCGTGCTCGAGATCGGCTGCGGCTGGGGCGCGCTGGCCGAGATGGCCGCCGTCGACTTCGGCGCCTCGGTGACGGGCGTGACGCTCTCGACCGAGCAACTGGCCTTCGCGCAGCAGCGCACCGCCGGCCTGCGCGCGGACCTGCGCCTGCAGGACTACCGCGACATCTCGGACGCGCCCTTCGACGCGGTCTGCTCCATCGAGATGGTGGAGGCCGTGGGCCGCGAGTACTGGCCGACCTACTTCCGCAGCGTGAGCCGGCTGCTCAAGCCGGGCGGCCGCGCCTGCGTGCAGAGCATCGTGATCGACGACGAACTGTTCGACCGCTACATCGACTCGACCGACTTCATCCAGCAGTACATCTTCCCGGGCGGCTGCCTGCCGTGCCCGCGCGAGTTCCGCCGCGAGGCCGAGGCCGCGGGGCTGGAGGTGGTGGACGAGTTCGCCTTCGGCGCCGACTACGCCGAGACGCTGCGCCGCTGGCGCGAGAGCTTCCTGGGACAGCGCGCGCAGATCCTGCAGCTGGGCTTCGACGAGCGTTTCATGCGCATCTGGGAGTTCTACCTGGCCTACTGCGAGGCCGCGTTCTCGCAGGCCAACATCGACGTGGTGCAGTACACGCTGCGCAAGCGCTAGATCGCGCGGACCTTGGTGTCGTCTTCCTTCGGACCCCTGGCCGGCTTGCGCTACGGCCTTCTCGGGCTGCCGCTCGCCTTTGTCGCGCTGCCGCTCTACGTGCTGCTGCCCAACCACTACGCGCGCGCCTTCGGCGTGCCGCTGGCCACGCTGGGCGCCGTGCTGCTGGGCGCGCGGCTGCTCGATGCGCTGATCGACCCGCTGCTCGGGCGGCTCAGCGACCGGCTGCACGCGCGCTCGGCGCACGCGGTGCTGGGCGGCGGCGCCGTCGCGGCCGGCGTGCTGCTGCTGGGCTTCGGGCTGCTGTTCTTTCCGCAGGCGCTGGTCGATCCGTCGAGCCATGGCGCGCTGCTGGTGGCGGCGGCCGTGCTGCTGGCGCTGACCTACGCGGGCTACAGCATGCTGAGCATCGCGCACCAGTCGTGGGGCGCGATGCTCGGCGGCGACGCCCTGCAGCGCGGGCGCATCGTCGGCTGGCGAGAAGGCCTGGGGCTGGTGGGCGTGGTGCTCGCCTCGGTGATCCCGACGCTGGCGGGGCTGCCCGCGATGGTGGCGCTGTTCGGCGTGCTGCTGGTGATCGGCTGGGTGCTCTGGACGCGGGCGCCACGGCCCGTGCGTGGCAGCGCTGCGCATCAAGAGGTCGACCTGCGGCTGCCGCTGCGCCGCCCGGCATTCCGCCGGCTGCTGGCGGTGTTCGTGCTCAACGGCATCGCGAGCGCGGTGCCGGCCACGCTGGTGCTGTTCTTCGTGCAGGACCGGCTGCGCGCCCCGGCCGCGCTGGAGCCGGCCTTCCTGGGCCTGTACTTCGTGATGGCGGCGGCGTCGATTCCGGCGTGGCTGCGCATCGTGAAACGCTTCGGGCTGGCGCGTTCGTGGCTCGGCGGCATGTGCATGTCGGTGGCGGTGTTCGCCTGGGCCGGCGCGATGGGCGCGGGCGACGCTGTGCCGTTCCTGGTGGTGTGCGCGCTGTCGGGCTTCGCGATCGGCTCCGACCTGGTGCTGCCGAGCGCCCTGCTGGCCGGGATCATTGCCGACGCCGGCGACCAGCCGCACGCCGGCGCCTACTTCGGCTGGTGGAATTTCGCGACCAAGCTCAACCTGGCGCTGGCGGCGGGACTGGCGCTGCCGCTGCTCGGACTGGCCGGCTACGTGCCCGGCGCGCGCGAGGCAGGCGCGCTGCAGGCGCTGTCGCTGGCCTATTGCCTGCTGCCCTGCGTACTCAAGGTGCTTGCGGGCGCCTCGCTGTGGGCACTGGTGATTCGCCCGGCGGCGGCGGCATCGCAGCAGCCCATGCCGGTCTCGAAGGCCGCGCCTTGAAGCCGCTGAATCCTCCGCTCGCCGACTGGCAGGGCAAGACCGCGTGGATCGTCGGCGCGTCCACGGGCATCGGCCGGGCGACGGTGCTGGCGCTGCTGGAGCGCGGCGCGCGGGTCGGGGTGTCGGCGCGCAACGTCGAGGCGCTCGAAGAACTGGCGCTGCTGCACAACCATGCCGGCCAGCCGCCGCGCGTGATCGTGCTGCCGCTCGACGTGCGCGACAGCGCCGCGGTGGCCGCCGCGCATGCGCAGCTGCTGGCGGCCGCGGGCGCCATCGATTTCGTGCTCTTCAACGCCGCCACCTATGGCGCGCTGCGCGCCGATGCGTTCTCGCTCGAGCAGATGCTGGCGCACCAGCAGGTCAACTATGTCGGCGCGCTCAATGTGCTGGCGGCGGTGCTGCCCGGCTTCGTGGCGGGCGGTGCGGGGCATGTGTCGATCACCGGCAGCGTGGCCGGCTTTCGCGGGCTGCCCAAGAGCCTGGCCTACGGTCCGACCAAGGCGGCGCTCACCAACCTGGCCGAGGTGCTGTACGTCGACCTGCATGCGCGCGGCATCGGCGTGAGCGTGGTGCAGCCGGGCTTCGTCGACACCCCGCTCACGGCGAAGAACGATTTCAGGATGCCGGCGCTGATCACCCCCGCCCAGGCGGCCGAGGCCATGCTGGAGGGCTGGCGCCGGGGCGATTTCGAGATCCACTTCCCGCGCCGCTTCACCTTCTGGATGAAGCTCATGCGGCTGTTGCCCTATCGGCTGTACTTCCCGGCGGTGGCGCGGTTCACCGGCTTGTGACGGTAGCGGAAGGATTCTTCGCGAGGCACCGTGGAACCGGCTTCGCCGGGCCACCGGTGTCGCCCCCGGCGAGGGGGAAGGAGAAGCGACACGCAGTGCGCGAAGCCTGGGGGAGAGTCAAGGCTTGGTGTCGATGAAGCTGGGGCGCAGCATCAGCTTGTCGTACAGCTTGGCGAGGTTGGCGTGGTCGGCGCGCCACTCGATCTCTGGGAAGCGCAGGTCCAGCCAGCCGAGCGTGCAGCCGACCGCGATGTCCGACAGGCTCAGGTGGATGCCGCTGCAGAAGGGCTTGTCGCCCAGCCCCTTGGCCATGGCCGCGACGCCGTCCAGCACCTTGGTGCGCTGGCGCTCGATCCATGCCGCGCTGCGTTCGCCGTCGTTGCGGCCGGACCAGGTGGCTTCCAGGCGCCAGAGCACGCCGGCGTCCATGACGCCGTCGGCCAGAGCTTCCCAGGTCTTGACCTCGGCGCGCTCGCGGCCTTGCTGGGGAATCAGCTTGCCGACCGGAGACAGGGTGTCGAGGTATTCGACGATCACGCGCGAGTCGAACATCGCCTCGCCGCCTTCCATGATCAGGCAGGGCACCTTCCCCAGGGGATTGGAGCTGGCGATGGTGGTTTCGGCAGCCCAGACGTCTTCGATCAGGAACTGGTAATCGAGCCGTTTCTCGGCCAGCACCACACGCACCTTGCGCACATACGGGCTGGCGGCCGATCCGATCAGTTTCATGAAGGCTCTCTCCCCAAACTATGACAACATTAGTTAATAGTCATTTTAGGTGAATGGGAAAACCGGAGGTCCGAATCGGCCCCGATGTGTCGGGCCGGCCCCACGGACCGCCGGCCGCCTAAAATTGAGGCATGAGCTTTTCCACCGTTTCCGCCCTTTCCCCCCTTGATGGCCGTTACGCGGCCAAACTCGCGGCGTTGCGCCCGCTGATGAGCGAACAGGGCTATATGCACCGGCGCGTGCAAGTCGAGGTGGCGTGGTTCATTGCGCTGTCCGACTGCGGCTTCGCCGAATTCAAGCCCCTGACGGGCGGCGCCCGCAAGTACCTGCTGGGCCTGGTGTCCCACTTTTCCGAAGCCGACGCGCTGGCCATCAAGGAAATCGAGAAAACCACCAACCACGACGTGAAGGCCGTCGAATACTGGATCAAGTCCAAATTCGAGGCCCGGCCCGAGCTGCTGGCCGCCGCCGAGTTCGTGCACTTCGCCTGCACCAGCGAAGACATCAACAACACCAGCCACGCCCTGCAGATCCAGGCCGCGCGCGACAAGGTCATGCTGCCGGCCATCGACGGGCTGATCGCCAAGCTGCGCGAAATGGCGCACCAGTTCGCCGATGTGTCGATGCTCTCGCGCACGCACGGCCAGACCGCCAGCCCGACCACCGTGGGCAAGGAAATCGCCAACGTGGCGGTGCGCCTGTCGAAGGCGCGCGCGCAGATCGCCTCGGTGCAGCTGCTGGGCAAGATGAACGGCGCCGTGGGCAACTACAACGCCCACCTCGCCGCCTGGCCGGAGTTCGACTGGGAAGCCTTCAGCCGCAAGGTCATCGAGACGCCCGCGCCGCTGGGCCTGGGCCTGAGCTTCCAGCCCTACAGCATCCAGATCGAGCCGCACGACTACATGGCCGAGCTGTTCGACGCGGTGGCGCGTGCCAACACCATCCTGATCGACTTCTCGCGCGACATCTGGGGCTACGTGAGCCTGGGTTACTTCAAGCAGCGCCTGAAGAAAGGCGAGATCGGCTCCTCGACCATGCCGCACAAGGTCAACCCGATCGACTTCGAGAACGCCGAAGGCAACCTGGGCCTGGCCAACGCGGTGCTGCGCCACCTGAGCGAGAAGCTGCCCATCAGCCGCTGGCAGCGCGACCTGACCGACAGCACGGTGCTGCGCAACATCGGCGTGGCCTTCGGCTACGCCACGCTGGCCTATGCCAGCCTGGCAACCGGCCTGGGCAAGCTCGAACTCAACGAGGAAGCGCTGGCCGAAGACCTCGATGCCTCGTGGGAAGTGCTGGCCGAGCCGATCCAGACCGTGATGCGCCGCTTCGGCGTGCAGGGCGCCTACGAGCAGCTCAAGGAAGTGACGCGCGGCAAGACCGTGACGGCCGAGGCGCTGCACGGGCTGATCCGCTCGCTGGAAATTCCGGAAGAGGAAAAGACCCGCCTGCTGGCGATGACGCCGGCCAGCTACGTCGGCAAGGCTGCCGAGCTGGCCAAGCGCATCTGATGGCACTCAAGTCCACCATCTTCAAGGCCACTCTCGCGGTGGCCGACATCGACCACGGCTACTACGCCGACCATGCGCTGACGCTGGCGCGCCACCCGAGCGAAACCGACGAGCGGATGATGATCCGGCTGGTAGCGCTCGCGCTCAACGCGCACCAGCTGCAGGACATCTGCAACGGCGACGGCACGCTGGCCTTCGGCGCCGGCCTGTCGAACGTCGACGAGCCCGACGTGTGGCTGCGCGACTTCACCGGCGAGGTGAAGATCTGGATCGAGGTCGGCCAGCCGGAAGACAAGCCCATCATCAAGGCCTGCGGCAAGGCGGACGAAGTGATCGTCTATTGCTTCAACCACGCGGCCGAGATCTGGTGGCGCGGCATAGAGAACAAGCTGACGCGGCCGCAGAACCTCAAGGTCTACCGCGTGCCGACCGCTGCCTCGCAGGCACTGGCCGCGCTCGCGCAGCGCAGCATGCAGCTGCAGGCGACGATCCAGGAAAACACGCTGACGCTGGGCGACGGCACGAACAGCAT
The DNA here is from genome assembly GCF_058809745.1 of Variovorax sp. MPBD4-3. Taxonomy (NCBI): domain Bacteria; kingdom Pseudomonadati; phylum Pseudomonadota; class Betaproteobacteria; order Burkholderiales; family Comamonadaceae; genus Variovorax; species Variovorax sp. MPBD4-3. Next base: position 100,137 of record NZ_JBXASW010000018.1, on the reverse strand, counting down.
CGACGTCGAGCTGCTGCGCTGGAAGTAGCGCCGCGCGGCTAGACCGCCGGCATCATCTCGCCGCACTGCCAGCACTGCTCGAAGCCGCCTTCGACGTGCTCGCCGCACACGCACTGCCAGCTGCGCTGCGGACGATGCTGCAGCTCGTGCAGCAGGCGCCTGGCAAGGTCGAACTGGGTCTCGTCGTCGATCCAGATCTCGGGCAGGCACTGGTCGGGCGGCAGCTGGCCCATGACCGCGCCAAGGAACTCGCGCTGCACGGTGGCGGCCACGCCCTCTTCGCGCAATGCGTGCGCCCACACGGTCGCGATGGCGAGGTTGGGGGCTTGCGCGAGGCGGCGCATCGTCAGGGCGCCCAGTTCTGCTCGTTGTCGGGGTCGAACCCGGGCTCGGCGGCGGACGGCGGCGGATCTGCCTCGCGCGCGCGCTCCGCATAGCGGTTGAAGCGCCAGGCCGAGTCTTCCATGGTGATGCGGCGCCAGGTGGCGCGCTTCTCTACCGGCGTCATGGCGGGCCAGAGCTGCACTTCGTCGAAACTGCGGCCGCAGCCCTTGCATTCGTCGTCGCCCTGGCTGGTGGAGCAGATCGCGATGCAGGGGGTGTCGGGCGTGCTTTCGTACCAGGCCATCCATGCGGCCCAGGCCTTGGGCGGAAAGCCGACCTCGTCGACCTCCTCCTCGTGATGAAAGACCATGAGCGCGTAGACCTCGGCCAGCGCCCGCAGCTCGGGGCCCAGCGTGACCCCGTCGGGCGAGGGCGATTTCTCGCGCCAGTGATTGATGGCGGCCTCGATGTCGGTGATGTGTATGGCGGCCATGAAGAATGAAGAATCCAGCGAGCGGGGATCATAGACCGGCAATGCCCCGAGGCCGTGAAGGGCCATGATTGCTACAAAACAAGGAGCGTCGGAGCCCCTGTTCATGCGCATTTTCAGCGCATTCTTTTTAAACCCCTGAAAACTTTCGGTTGCGCCGCCGATGTCTTCGATGCTCTAATCCCGCCCACGAAGGGGAGTAGCTCCCGACCGCCGTCCACGACGGCGCGAATCGTCAGGTCGTCAATACGAAGCAAAACACTTCCGGCCTGCCGGGCAGCGTACGCGCATTGTTTTTTGCGCGCGCGCCGTCGAGCAAGACCTTCGATTTGAACCTGTGCAGGTTTGGTCGAAGCGTTCGCGAGTCCCCGGTATCACCCGGCCTTTCTTCCTCGCTTTCGACCATCCGCCCAGGATGAATCGAAACGCATCGCCATGCGCCTTCGTCGTCGCCCTTTGGGGGGCGAGGCTGGGGCGCGACAACCAAGAGGAACCTATGGAACTGTTCATGGCCCCGGAATTCTGGGTCGCTGTCGGTCAGATCATCATGATCGACATCCTGCTCGGCGGCGACAACGCCGTCGTGATCGCACTGGCCTGCCGCAAGCTGCCGCCGCACCAACGCACCAAGGGCATCCTCTGGGGCACCGCCGGCGCCATCATCCTGCGCGTCATCCTGATCTTCTTCGCGCTCACGCTGCTGGCCATTCCGTTCCTGAAGCTGGTCGGCGCCATCCTGCTGGTGTGGATCGGCGTGAAGCTGCTGGCACCCGAGCATGACGACGCGCACGGCAACATCACCGGCAGCGACAAGCTGTGGGGCGCGGTCAAGACCGTGATCATTGCCGACCTCGTGATGAGCGTGGACAACGTGATCGCCATCGCCGGCGCCGCGCAAGGCGCGGGCGAAGGCCACCAGATGCCGCTCGTGATCTTCGGCCTGCTCGTGAGCATCCCGATCATCGTCTGGGGCAGCCAGCTCGTCATCAAGCTGATGGACAAGTTCCCGATGATCATCACCGCCGGCGGCATGCTGCTCGGCTGGATCGCCGGCACGATGGCCGTGTCCGACCCCGCGCTCGCCAATGCCGCTGCCTGGACCTGGGTGCCGAAGGTGCCGCAGACCGACACCATCAAGTACGCGGCCGGCGTTGGCGGCGCACTGCTGGTGCTGGTGATCGGCAAGTGGATTGCCGCCCGCCAGGCCCGCAACAAGCCGCAGACCCCGGTGACCACCGGCTGAGCATCGCTCGCAGCCACCGGACATCGATACCGCGAACTTCCGTCACAAGCCAGCCTCTGTCACTCTAACTATCTGAAGGAGCACGCCATGGAAAAGATCATTCTTTATATCGACGACGTCACCTACGCATGTGAACAGTTCGCCGAACTCGCGCCCGACGCGAACAACGTCGTGGCGCGCCATTGGGTGCTGGTGGCCTGCGCGCCGCGCATGACGCATCGCATCAGCAAGTGGGTGAGCCACAGCGCGCGCGAGAACTGGCGCGCCAAGTGGTTCAGCAAGGTGCAGGCACAGATGCTGCCCCTGCTGGAGCGCAACGGCGGGCAGGTGACGCCGGTGCTGGCCAAGGGCCCGCTGGCCGAGCTGACCGCGCAGCTGAAGCGCGAGCACGGTGCCGCGCACGTGGTCGATGCGCGCCGTCCGAAGATCGGCGTCGACCTGGAGCCGGTGACGCCGGACCAGAAGCCGGCACACCAGTCGGGCTGGGCCTTCCCGGGCGCGGTGATGGGCATGGGCGCACTGCTGGTGCTGGCGAACGAGCTGGCCGAGTAAGCGGCTCGCGTTCTCTTCTTCCACGAGCCCCGGCGCGGCAACGCACCGGGGCTCGTTTGTTTTGTCCGGGCACCCTGGGGTATCCTGCGCCGCATGCGCATCATCATCAAATGGCTGCTCAGCGCCGTCGCGCTGCTGGCGGTGGCTTATCTCTACAGCGGCGTCCAGGTCAACAGCTTCGGCTCCGCGCTGATTGCCGCGGCCGTCATCGGACTGCTCAACATGATCGTGCGGCCGGTGCTGGTGGTGCTGACGCTTCCCGTCACCATCGTCACGCTCGGGCTGTTCCTGTTCGTGATCAACGCGCTGCTGTTCTGGGCCGCCTCGGGGCTGCTCGCCGGATTCCACGTGAACGGCTTCCTGGCCGCGCTGATCGGCTCGCTGCTTTACTCGCTGCTGGGCCTGCTGATCGAATCCGCGCTGGGCGGGCTGCTGTCCAGGCGCTGAAGCAACAGCCCTGCGCGGGCTACTTCAGCGGCGGCTCGGCCGCCTGTTCTTTCACCAGCACGTCCACCGCCCGCGCACGGGTGTCGATGATCGACGCCTCGTAGTGATCGACCGGCTTGCCGGACTGGCGGATCAGCTCCTGCGCTGCCTTGAAACGGTCTCGCGCGGCCGGATAGTCGAGGATCGCGACGTTGGCCTCGGCATCGGCGCGCACCGCGCGCAGCGTGTCGTTCTCCGCTCCGTAGAGGTTGGCCAGCGTGTGCCATGCCGTCGCATCGCGCGGGTTCGCCGCGACCCAGTCGCGCAGCACGGGAATCATCGGTGCGGGCTGGCGCAGGGCGGTCGCGGCTTCGGCGGCGAGCATCATCTCCGGCCGCTCCTTCGACTTGGCGTCGAGCAGCGCGGCGGCCTTGGCCGGGGCGCCCGCGGCGAGTTCGATCTCGGCGCCGAGCCAGCGCGCCTGCTTGGCTGCGGCAGGGTCATCGGCCGTGCGAGCCGTCAGCCGTTCGGACAGCGCGCGCGCCGCCTTGTAGTCCCGCAGCTCCTTCGCCGACAACGCCGCCGCGTAGAGCGTGCCGGCCTGCTGTGCCGGCGAGCTTTTCGCGAATTCGCCGGAGGACGCGGAATCGACCCACAGCCGCAGCACGTCGACACCCGGCCGCGTCAGCACGCGGGCGCGCGAAGCGATCATCGCGTGGTCCATGACGAGCGGCAGCGGCGGCGTGGCGTCCATGCGGAACTGGAAGCGGCCCTGCATGTCGGAGATGCGCTCCGTGGTCAACGGATGGCTGCGCAGGTAGGGGTACGAGCCGTTGTCGTTCAGGCGCGAGGCGTACTGCAGTTTCTCGAACATCGCGGCCGCGCCCTGTGGCGCGAAGCCCGCCTGCGTCATCACGCCGAAGCCGACGCGGTCGGCCTCGCGCTCCATGTCGCGCGAGAAGTTCAGCTGGTTCTGCGCAAAGAGCGCCTGGCTGCCCATCATCACGGCCTGGCCGGCATCGCCGTTGCGGCTCTTGCCGGCCGCGATCATCCCGAGGATCAGGCCCGCGATCATCAGCGGCATCTGCTTGCCTTGCTTGCTCATGATGCGCGAGATGTGGCGCTGCGTGACGTGCGAGAGCTCGTGCCCCAGCACCGTCGCCAGCTCGTCGCGGCTGCCGACCGCGGCGACGAGGCCCAGGTTCAGGCCCAGATAACCGCCGGGCAGCGCGAACGCGTTGATGTTGCGGTCGCGGCCCAGCAGGATGGTCCAGGCAAAGCGCTCGTCGAGCTCGGGCGTGAGTTCGCCGCGCGCGCGGGCCGCCGCCAGCAGGCGCTGCCAGATGTCCTGCACATAGGCCGCGACCACGGGGTCGTCGATGTAGTCGGTGTCGCGATAGAGCTCGCGGGCGATCTGGTCGCCGAGGTGGCGCTCGGCGCTGGCGGTCATCTCGCCGCCGTCGCCCAGGCCGGGCAGGACCTGCATCTGCATCTGCGCCAGCGCGGGGGCCGGCAGCAGGGCCTGGGACGCTATCAAGAAAGTAGCGCAGAACGTCCGCAGGGCGGGTGTCAGGCGGCGTCTTCTGAAGGGAGTGGGAGTCAAGCGCGGCATTCCTCGTCTGTGGCTCGGGCTCGTATGATGCATCTTCAAAACGAACGTTCACCATGAGCACTCTCACCCATTTTGACGCCCAGGGCCAGGCCCACATGGTCGACGTGGCCGGCAAGGCCTCCACCCACCGCGTGGCCGTGGCGACGGGCCGCATCGAGATGCAGGCGGCGACGCTGGCGCTGATCGAATCGGGAACGGCGAAAAAGGGCGACGTGCTGGGCATCGCCCGCATCGCGGGCATCCAGGCGGCGAAGAAGACGAGCGACCTGATTCCGCTGTGCCATCCGCTGGCGCTGACGCGGGTGGCGGTGGCGTTTGCCCTTGCCGAATCGGGCAACGCGCCGCAGGTGGCCTGCACGGCCACCGTCGAGACCGTGGGGCCGACCGGGGTGGAGATGGAGGCGCTGACGGCTGTGCAGGTGGCGCTACTGACGATCTACGACATGTGCAAGGCGGTGGACCGGGGAATGCGGATCACCGATGTGCATGTGCTGGAGAAGCATGGGGGGAAGTCGGGCAGTTGGGTGGCGGGGTAGCGCGGCTCAGTTCCAGCACGCGCTTGCAGCCGCCAGTGCCGCGCTGAAGCCCGTGTAGTTCTCGACGGATTTCCGGCCCGTGTGCGTGACGACATAGTCGCCGCAGCGGTCGCCTCCCATGGAACCCGTGCGCACTGCCTTCAGGGTGTAGCCGGTGCCCTTGTCGTTTGGCGTCAGCGCGATGTTGTAGTTCGCGGCGCCTTCGCCCGGCAAGGGTGAGGTGCTGAACTGGGTCTTGAACACGCCGCCGTTCGCGTTGATGTCCGTTCCGTCCGCCGTCTTGGCGTAGCTGTAGTTTTCGCTGTAGTGCCGCTCCAGCCATTGCTGGGCCTGCGCGAGCGAGGCCTTCGCCTGGGCGCGCTTGCCTCTGGCGATGTGCTCGCGGTAGTTCGGGTACGCGATGGCGCTGAGGATCGCGATGATGACCACGGTGATCATCATCTCTATCAACGTGAAGCCCCGCGCGCGTGCTTGTCCGGCGCTCATCGGTGCTTCTCCACGGTCGTCTTCAGGCCGGGGATCTCGCGCCAGAAGATGCGCGCCTGCACGGTGTTCTTCTTCATCGTGATGTCGGTGTTCGGCCCCACGATCCGGGCGCAGGACAGGCCGGCCGCGCACCGGGTGGTCGAGTCTTCCGGAATGGCGAAGCGCTGGTCGAGGCCGACGATGCCGATCACCTCGCCAGCGGCACCGGCAATGCCGAAGAGATTCGGTGTCGTGGCAACGCCCGCGACCCCGTCCACCTGCACGTCGGCCCCGGCGCCGCTGTCGGCGCACATGACCTCCGCCGCCGCCTTCTTGTAGACGATGGGAATATTGACGTCCTTGCCCATGGCCTTCGGATTGCCCAGCACCATGCCCGAAGCCAACGAACCCGGAATGTTCACGTACCAGCCCTTCTTGCGGCTCCAGTCGATCGCGCCGGTGGCGCTCTGGACGATCGCCTCGGGCTTGTTCGTGTCGAGGCTCCACGTGCGCTGCTCGAGTTCGGTCACGCCCGACGGAATGGTGGCGGGGTCTGCCGCATAGCTCGGCTTGTCCCAGATCCCGAAGACGCGATGCTGCCGCGCCTTGTCGGGAAAGTCGCCGGAAAAGATCGATTGCCCCGTCCCGAAGACCACGACCTGCCCGCCGCCGGGATGGAAGCGCGTGACCGGCGCTGTCGTGATCGGGAGCATGTTCGACAAGGCGTCCATGGCGACGTACAGCGGCTTGCCGTAGGCCTCTGCCCAGCGGCTCGCGTCATCACTGGAAACATCGAACTTCCACATGTTGCCCTTGAGGTCGCCGGCATATATGGCGTCCGCGATGCCGTCATCGTTCGTGTCGAGCCAGGTCGGCTGCATCAAGCCGCCGCCACCCGCCGTGCCGACTTCGATGCGCTTGTAGTGGGTGTTGTGCACCCATCTGCCGTCGGCGCCCGGCCCGTCGACGAAGAGGATGTAGAGCACGGTCTTGCCCGACGCGCTCGACACGCCGTTGCCGAACAGCACGGCGAACTTGCCGTTGGCCATTCGCGCGACCTGCGCGGCCTGGTTGCTTGCCGGGTGCACGCCGCCGTCCGAAATGACATGGCCCAGGTCGGCGTCGTCCGCGGTGGTGAACTGCCACTTGAAGACGCTGGCGGCATTGGCTTCGGTCAGCGTTGCCGGCGACGTCACGTCCAGCGCGAAGATCGCCTTGGCGCCGCGCCCCAGGCTGGAGAAAAGGTACGTGCGCCACGCGGCCGTGGCGGCGGAGGTTTTCACATCCGCGGTGAATGGAGAGCCGTCCATGTAGGCGCGCAGATCGGTGACCGTGGGATCCGGAATTTCCTTGAGGCGCGAGGAGAGCGCCTGCGGCACATAGGACATGACAGGCGTCAGCGCGTCTGCGGTGAACGCGTGCAGCATGCCGTCCGCGGCGCCCACCCATACCAGCCTGGCGCGCGACTTCTGGGCGGTCTTGAATGTGCCGTAGCCGCCGAAGACGGCGCCGAAGAAGTTGGCCGAGGGCCGGTCCTGCAGCCAGGGGTTGGCGTTCACCACGCCGCCCATGATCGAATCCGAGTTCCGGTCACGGAAGGTGCCGCCGTACAGCTTCTCGTGGGTGCGGGTGCCGCGCAGGTAGCCGATGACGTCCTGCTGCACGCTCGTGGAAGCGCCGAGGCCGGCCAGGTACGTGGCGCCCGCGGGGACGTTCAGGCCCGCATGTGTGAACGGCACCCCGGTGGTTCCGAGGTTCGTGATGATCGCGCGCGTCGCTGCGCTGGTCAGGTTGGCATGCCCCTTCGCGGAAGGCGTGGCGCCGAAATTGCCGGCCGCGTCGAGCCGGTAGGCCAGCAGTTCGCCGTGCAGGTCGGACGCGGAGAAGTTGGCGACGTACTTGTAGTCGCCGGCGCGCAGGTCGGGCCGCGACACCGCCGGCGCGGAGTTCGAAGTTCCGGTGATGTCCGCGAAGACCTGCCGCAGCGATTCCTCGAGCAGGTCCGGACGCCGTGCGAGGAAATAGTTGTCCGGAATGCCGTCGCTGCAGTCGGGCTGGCCGGCGGCCCCGCAGGCGGCACCGTCGGCCCGCCTGGTGTCCCACTTGGAAACGGCGTCGGGGAATCCGGTCGGGGTCTTCTCGGAGTCCTTGAAGCCGCCGTATTTGGCAACGTACCAGAGCGGGTCCTGGATCGCTGCCTCGCTGGAGCCGAGCATCTGGTAGTCGAGCCGGGTCTCGCCCTTGACGAAGACATTGCCGAACTTCACGCACAGGCGCGGCGCCACCTTGTGGTCCCACCCCTTCGGCTTGCTTCCGTTGTCGTTCAGGTAGCACTTGGCTGCGGTTGGCCGGTCTTCGCGCTGCACGTTCGATGCGGCATAGGACGCGGTCAACTCGCTGGAGGCGTAGTTGTTGATGCCGCTGTGGAAGTGGCTTCCATCCCTGTTGCTGCCCACCACCGTGTAGCCGAAGGCGAACGGCCCGGCGTTGCCGGTGTTCGACTCCAGGGTCTGCGTGAACACGCGCAATGTGGGCGGCGTGGTGCTCGCATCGGTCTCGTACCGGATGGAGCCGAGCATGTCCTGGTCCTGGTCTTCACCGAGCGCCTGGTGCTGCCAGAGCACGAGAAAGGTCCCGGATTCGCCGTTCGCTGCGCGCTTCAGGACCTTGAAGTCCACCATGTTGCCTGGAAGCGGAGTCGTGCCGTTCCAGTCGATGCTGGCGGGGGTGATGAAGACATAGCGCTTCGGGCTGGACCCCGGAACCGGAATGCGGATGGAGGCGGACCCGCCCGACATCGTTACCGCGTACTGGCGGACCTTCAGCACGTTGGCGTTCGCGTCCTTGGGCACGGTCAGTTTGGGGCGGATGCGGTTCACGTGGGCGTAGTAGGCGGCTCCGGCGCCGAGGTAGGTGCCCCGCATGTTCGGCGCCTCGGGGCACAGGCCCGACACCATGCTCAGGTCTCCGATGAGCTTGCCGGTGCAGATGCCCTTGGTGCCTTCGCCCTCGGTTGCGGCTCCCACGGACCCAGCCAGGCGGATCGTGTCCGAAATACCTTCATCCGCGGACTCGCCGATCAGCTTCGTGTAGTACGCCGCGCTGTGCGGAGCGCCAATGCCCAATTCGCTGTGGTCGAGAGCGCCCATGCTGTCGCCATCGAACGTGCCCACGCCGCTGGAGATGGTGACCATGTTGAGCGGTCGGCAGATGCTCTTTCCGTAGAGCGACTCGCGCGACTTTCCAGAACCCGCGTACTGCGGATTTGCCTCGAGCGGATCGATCCAGGCGGGGGACGGCAGGCCCAGCGTTGCGTCTTTTTCTCCGCCACGGTAGAGAGCCTTTTTGAAAGCGTAGTAACGCAGCCCCTCCAGAATGATTTCTCCGATGGGATTGCCCCATGACGGGCAATCTCCGTTCTTGATGGTGTCGGAAGTGCAGCTCGTCGAATATCTTCCCAAGGAAGGGTCGTATCCGAAAAGCCTCAGCCGATTCAGCGAATAGATGATGCCGCGATCGTTTGCATTGGAGAAAACCTTGAACACCCCCGTTTGCGCATCGATTTCATCGTTGATCTCGGACATGTTCTTGCGAAGCACGCCGCCATCGAGATTGGTGTCGAAGGAGCCGAGGAACATCGCAAATTCAGCCTTGGCTGCGCTGTGCCCGTAATTGCTGCTTTCTCCGAATTCATTCAGCAGGCCGATCGGCTTCAGATTTGAATTCGGATATTGCTTGCAACGCTCTTCCCCGATCAGATCTTTTCGGCAGACCTCCACTCGGGCCATGTATTCATTGGCCTTCGCCGGATTGCTGCCCTGGTGCGCCGATGCGCCACCAGCGCCCACATAATTCGCAGTCATGAATGCGACGGTCGAATCCTGCCAATCGTATTTTTCCTCGTTCAACCAGTTGCAGCTGCGGACTTCCGTCATGTTCCATAGAACGTAGTTGCCTTCGGCCGCACGAATCACCGGGTTCAGCTTCGATATCTGCGATTCTTCGGCATTGGTCGGATTCTCGTGCCGACGGCACAGCGTGAGCCCCGTGGCGTATGAAAACGGCGTGAGGCGAATCAGGTCGGGGCCGTTGTAGTACTTGGCGTAGGCCTGGCTGTTGCGCGGGACGAAAGCCATTTCGAGCACGGTTTTTCCAGGATTCTGCGAAGACCCGGCTTCATCGGTGGAGCGCAATCCACCGTAAAGAATCTTGCGAAGCACGTCCATGCGGGACATGGTGGCCCAATTCAGGAAATTGCCGCTCCAGAGGCTGGATGACCTGGCACCCGCTTCGGCGCAGTAGTATCTCGGCGAACCTGCCGGGTCTCCGGCCACAGTCACCTTTTCGGCCAATTTCTCCGGAACGAAATTGCCGGCTGCTCCGGTGCCGCCATAGCTGTAGCATTTCGTCGGATCGAAATATCCGTAGTATTTGAAATACGGCAGAAAATAGTAATCGATGCTGCCGTCGAAATTCAGATCCTCGTAATCCGTATAGGCGCGGCTGAACATGCTGTAGTCCTTGGACACATTCAACACCACCATGGGCAGATTCGGATCCGGATTCACGTTGGGCGGAACCGCCTGGATCTGGGCATTGGCAGCACCCGCCACGGCCAGAAACAACATTGCCGCAAATTCGATGATTGCTTTTTTCATTTTCAGCTTCGCTTGAAATAGCTTTGCAGCACGACTTCCGTATTCGGGTCGAGCCCCCAGCCGCGCGCGGTGTTCCTGAAATAGATTTCTTCGCCGCGCTGCATGTACTCGATCAGGTATTCAGGCTGGCGAGACACCCCCTTGACGCCCGGCGTACCGGTGAAGGTGCCCAGCGGGACGCCCCCGCTGAAAGCACAGCCGGAAGGCGGGCTCGCCTTCCAGCCGACGCCGCCGCTGTCCGCGGGCCACCACGGTTCGGGGTTGGTCTTCGACTTGGCGTTGCTGTCCGCGTAGTAGGAAGCGGGCGTCTGCTCGCCGAAGCGGCACTGCCCGCGGGGGCAGTCGGTGCCGAAGTTCGGCTCGCTGTAGGCCGACTTGATGGGGCGGTCGTCCCCGCGTGGGCAGGCGGCGCCCGTCACGTCGTCCGCCAGCGAAATGTCTCGCTCCGCATCGCGCAAGGCGGCCTCGGCGGCCTGCCTGGCAACTTCCATGTCGAGCACGTTGCGTGCGATGTGCTCGCCGAACATCACGCGCCGCACGGCAAAGGCGGCCACGCCGGACAGGATCACGATGAACACCAGCACGATGACCAATGCGAGTCCGCGCTGGGCGGCGGGGCGGTGCAAGCTGCTCAAAACGTCCTCGTGAGGTTGTTGCGGACGCCGAAGATGCGGGTCTGCTGCTTGTAGATCGCGCGATCGGCGCCGGAGAAGCTGCGGGAGACGCCGTCGCAGTCCACATAGCTGCCGCTCGAGGTCTGCCTCACCGATGCATCGAGCGTCTTGGTCACGATGCACACCTGCACGGCGACCACGCGCTGCCAGGCGGTCTTGCTCTGCCCGTCGATGGTGGCTGCCGGCTGTGCGCTGACTTCCGTTGCGGTGAAGAAGCGCGCGGGCGACTCGAGCGTGTTCGCCTCGGCGACCCCGTAGCGAAACCTCAGTTCGACGACGCCGGGGACGATGGGCTGGTGGGGCTTGGTGTTGGGCCCGTTCCCCGCGCAGCGAAAGCTGCGGGTGGTGATGGACCTGCCGTCCTGCGTGTAGGTGTAGCTGTCGCCCAGGCCGTAGACGTTGCTGATGAACAGCGGCAAGACCACGGTTCCGGTGCCTTTGTCGCCCGAGCCGGCGCGGTCCTTGTTGTATTCGGCGCCGCCGAAAGTGGCCAGTTCCACGTCCTGGCGCAGGCAATCCTTCCGCGTGCCGACGCCTTCTATCCCGAAGTTGTCCGCGGAAAAGTAATTGACCACGAGCGAATCAGGCGCCGAGGTGCCGGCTGCCGGGCAGGTGCCGCTGGCCACGTCGAACAGCGCCGCGCTGCAGCCGAAGATGCCCTGGTCGAACGCGTTCTTCGAGCTCGACACGATGTTCGAGTAGGCGCCGGGCAAGCGCGAAGAGCCGGCCGAGGCCGCGAAGCTGGCCGGATAGAAGCCCGCGTTCTTCAGGTCGCGGCCGATGATGTCCAGCACGATGTTGGCGGCTTCCTGCTGCTCTGCGCGGGCGTCGATGGCCCTTGCCACCCGGTTCGTCGAAACGAGCAGATAGCCGGCCACGGCCGCCAGCAGCAGCCCGAGCGCGATCGCAACCAGCAGCTCGACCAATGTGAGGCCGCGCGACCTGTGGGCACGCGCCTTCATGGCAGAACGCTCGTGGTGTAGCAACGCACGCCGGCAGGCGCCGAGGCTCCCTCAGGGCAGCAGAAGCGGGCCGACGCCGTCTGCCGGTCGTCGGCCTCGTCGGTGCAGACGGCCGGTTCGATCGCATCGCCGGCCTTGTCCGTCGCGCTCTTGTCGAACCACATCACGCTGACGACGAAGCCGGACGAGATGTTGCCGGTGATGTAGCCCGCCCCGCCCGGGAAAGCCGTGCGAAGAATGTTTTTCCAGGCCGCGAGGTCGTAGGCCGCCAGTTCCGCCGGGGTGCAGACCGCTGCCAGGCAATTCTTCGACGGTACGGTCACCGCCTCGGCGGCCTGCGTCGAATAGTCGTCGGTCAGCTGATAGCCCGACCCGGAAGCGGCGACACCGCCGACCAGGCCCGAATAGCCGTTTGCCCCGGGTACGTTGATGCGGATCCTTTCGGACAGGTCGTCGATGACCGCTGAAACATTCAGCCGGGCCTCGTTGCCGGTCTGGTATCTCGTCGCCGCGGCCATCAGGCCGGCGGTGCCCAGCAGCCCGAACGAGAAGATCAGTAGAGCCGCCAGCGCCTCGATCAGCGCCACACCCGATTGCCGAGCGCGATTCATCATTCGCCGTCCCGCCTAGTTTTGATTGCTGTCGTCGCAGCTGATGCCGCCGACGTTGCCGACGCGGGCGCGGCCCATCACGTCCAGGCACACCACCTTGGTGGCGGAGGCGCCCACAGGCGCGAGCCCCAGCGACTGCTGGGCGGTGAGGCTCGAGCGCCCGCGCGCGTCGAAGCGCAGCGCCGCGACCTTGCCGGTGGGCGCGGTCAGCGTGGGACCGTTGGCCTTGCCGATGTAGAACTTCAGCAGCCGCGCCGTGTCGTCGTCGGCAACGCTGTCGCACTTGGGGTTGGAGAACACGATCCACCCGCCGCTCCATTCGGCCCCTCTGCCGGCGCAGGTGGGATCGGCGACGGTGATGTCCGCCGGCACGCAGACGGTGACGCACTTGTTCGTCGCGATGGCTTTGGCACGCGCGAAGCCCACCGCCATGACGAACTCATTGCCGAGCGTCGCCGCCGCCGAGTTCCGCTGCATCGCGACAAAACCCGGCACGGCCAGCGCCAGCAGTATCCCGAGCATCGCGACGACGACCACCATTTCGACGAGCGTGAACCCGCCGCACCGCAATGCTTTGCGCCTCCAGGCCATGTGTGGCACCTCTCCCTTGCATCACTGTTTCTATATGTGTCCTGGATGCTAGGTGAGTTTGAAAGTACTCAATTGCCGTTTGTCGCCTGAATGTGACCGCTTGACGCTTTCGCATTACTTCCAACGCTACCGAGAAAAATCAGGTTGCAGTCCACGTGTCCTCGGAATTGGCCATCCTCAGCAAATGCCTTCGCAGTTGCTTGCCCTTCAAATGACCGGCAAAAGTTATTAACGCGATGCGGCAGTAGAGCAATGCAGCACAGGACATCAACCAGTCCCAGGTGCCGGGCGGTTTGCCGACGAATGGTCATCGACGGGGGACGAGAGGTTTTGCAGATGTAAACACTCAAGAACAACAATTAACAGAATTTGTTAATTGTTTACAACCTGTGTCCGGCGCTGCCGGTCAGGGGATGAAAGGCGTCTTCTGATGAAACAGCAATCTGCTCGAAGCCGGATCGTCCGCTCCCGGTCGCATGGCTTCACGCTGATCGAAGTGATGATTACGGTGGCGATCATCGGCGTGCTCGCAGCGATCGCCATTCCGAGCTATCAGGACTATGTGCGGCGCGGGTACGTGGTGGATGGCACAAATGGTCTGGCCACCATGCGCGCGAACATGGAGAGGTATTTTCAGGACAACCGCACGTACAAGAAGATCAGCGCCACCATCCTTCCGCCTTGCGACGCCGGCATCACTGCCAGCCAGCGCACTTTCGGCAACTTCGTGATCAGTTGCGCGACCGTTGTGCCGACCGATACGACGTTCACGCTTACCGCCACGGGGAGCGGACCAGCCAACGGTGTCGTCTACACCATCACCGAGCAGAACATCCGCGCCACGACAGGCATGCCTTCAGGGTGGTCGGGTTGGACAACGTCCTGTGCCACTGACTGGATCGTCAAGAAGGGGCAAGCATGCCCCTCGTCATGACCGGTCGCCGTCACCCTGCGCGGCACAAGGGATTCACACTGGTTGAAATGATCGTGGTGGTGGCGATCATGGCGCTGCTCGCCGCGCTCGCCACGCCATCCATGCTCGGCTGGGTACGCAACAACAAGATCCGCACGGTCAGCGATGCGCTGCAAAACGGGTTGCGGCAGGCGCAAACGGAAGCCACCCGGCGCAGCCGTCAAGTGGTTTTCTCCTTGACCGACGGCAGCCCTACCAATACCAGCTATACGGCCAAGGCCAACGGTAGCAACTGGGCCATCAGCACAGTGGTACCGGCCGACTCCGATGCGACAGCGGCGTTTGTCGAAGCAGGCATCCTGCGAGATGTCGGCTCCAACGTGGCGATCTCCGGCCCCATATCCATCTGCTTCAGTTCGATAGGCCGTCTCGTGGCAAACGACACGCCCGGCCCCACCAGCGCCAAATGCACGGCAGCAGCCGTCCAATACGACATCGCGATGAGCGACAGCAAGACTGGCGACCGACCACTGCGCGTGCTCGTCGCGCTCGGCGGGCAAGTCCGCATGTGCGACCCGGCGCGAACCCTTTCAGACACTCAGCCCGACGGCTGCCCCTAGTGATGAAAAACCCAAGCGAAATAACTCGCCGCCGCAACCAGGGCGGTATCGCTCTGCTTGAAGTCCTGGTGTCGGTGCTGCTCTTTTCCCTGGGCCTGTTGGGCCTGATCGGCCTGCAGGCACGTGCCGTGAGCTTCTCGGTGGACGCCGAAGACCGCAACCGTGCAGCGCTGCTTGCAAACGAAGTGGTCGCGTTGATGTGGCTCAACCAATCGACCACAGTTCCAGCTGCGGCGCTGGATGCCTGGAAGCTGCGTGTCGCCGCGCCGCAAACCGGCGGCTTGCCGAACGGAGTCGGAAAAGTGGCCGTTGCCGGAACAGGCAAGGCGGCCGACGTGACCATCACCTGGCAAGCCCCGTCGCGCAGCACGGGCAGTCAACTCACAACCCATGTGGAGCTGCCCTGATGAGCATTCAGCAAGCCCGCCGCGCGATGCGCGAACGCGGCCTCACCCTGATCGAGCTACTGGTTGCCATGGTCATCGCATTGGTGGTGACGCTGGCAGTGACCAGCGCCGTGATCTTCGGCGAATCGACAAAGCGAACGACCACGTCCGTCAACGACATCAATCAATCCGGGTCCTACGCCGCTTATCTGCTGGACCGTGCGGTGCGCAGCGCCGGCTCCGGCTTCATCCAATCGTGGGACCTGGGCGTGTTCGGGTGCAAGCTGCAGGCCAAGCGCAGCAACACAGCGATCCTGCCGCGCACCACGGTTTTCCCCGTGCCGTTCGAGAAATTCCTCGGCAACGCCACCGGGGTCGCCGATCTGCGTATCGCACCGCTGCTGATCGGCAAGGGGCAGTCGTCAGACGGCAAGTCCGACGTGCTGATGGTGATGGGCGGGAACGCCGCAGCTGGTGACGTACCACGCCCGATCATTTCGGCAGGTGCCAGCGACAACATCGTTCGACTGGACAACACCGTACAGTTGAAGAAGAACGACATCGCGCTGGTCAGCCAGGTCGGCAGCACGGACTGTCTGCTCGAGCAGGTCGACTCTTCATTCGTGGACAGTGCGAACAACGAACTCGCCACGCTCAACGGCACCTACTACACCGCAGGCGTCGGCACCACGCTGGCCTCGCTGGCGGCCAGCGGCAGCGCCTACCTCACGCCGCTGGGCAGCGGTACGGCCAACAACGTGCAGTTTCAGCTTTTCGGCATCGGTGCAAACAACACGCTGGTCAGCTACGACTTGCTGCGCAGCGATGGCACCGACACCCCTCAGACCCTGGCCGACGGCGTCATGGAAATGCATGCGCTCTATGGGCTGGACACCAACACGGACGGCATCATCGACACCTGGAAGGCACCTGACGCTACGGGCTTCGACATCAAGACCATGATGACGGACGGGAAGCTCAGCAGACAGGTGGTTGCCGTGCGCGTGGGACTGATCCTGCGCAGCGCGACCCTCGAACGCGATCCCGTATCGCAGACCATCCCTGAAATGTTCAGCGACACGGGCATCAAGCGCGACGCCGTGACCCTCACGAATGACGACCGCCGCTACCGCTACCGCGTCGTCGAATTCACCATCCCGCTGCGCAACACCCTGTTGCTGCCCAAATCATGATTACTTCCTTGCACCGGCAGCGCCGGGAGCGCGGCGTCGTGCTGCTGATCTGCCTGATCGTTCTCGTCATCCTGCTCGCAGGCGGCGTTGCCGTGATGCGCTCGATGAACACGACTCTCTCCAGTGCCGGCAATCTGGCTTTCAAGCGCGACCTCGTCAATCAGGGCGAGCAGGCGGCAGTCAAGGCACTGGCACTGTTCAACACCGGCGGCACCTTGTCCGCCGTTGGCGCCGACTACAACGACGCGACCGCATCGAACTACAGCGCGGTCAGGCTGGACACCAATGATCGCGGCATTCCGCTCGCGCTCCTGAAAGACGACCTCTACAACGCCAAGGCGGCCGACACCATCGTGCGGACGGACGCGGTAAAGATCCGCTACCTCATCGACCGCCTCTGCAACACCAGCGGTGCCGCGAGCAAGAGCACGTGCGTGTACGCCCCGTCCACCAGCGACGTGCGCGGTGGCAGCGTCCAGGAATCGGGGCGTCCACCGCCGCCCAAGGCGCTGGTCTACCGGTTGAGCGTGCGCGTCGACGGTCCTCGCGACACGCAGGTCTTTCTGCAATCCTCCTTCACGAAGCCCGAGTAACGCATCGCGGAAGAACAATGAACAACATATCCATCCTTGGCACGCGCGTGACCTGCGCGATAGCGCTCGTCGGCGCGCTCTTTGGCGTTCAGGCACCAGCCGATGCAGCCAGCCTCGCCGACCAGCCCGTCTTCGCCACGTCGAACGTGCCCGGCAACCTGGCGCTGACGCTGTCTGTGGAATGGCCCACAGCATCGCGCACCGCACACACCGCCGCCTACGCCAGCACCAGCACGTTTCTGGGCTACTTCGACCCCGGCAAGTGCTACTCGTACGTGGTGGATACCACGCCCAACGAGACCAACACCGGCGACAAGAGCTTCTTCAACCCTACAGCCGTAGCCACCAACCGCAAATGCGACGGCACGAAGTGGAGCGGCAACTTCCTGAACTGGGCTGCCACGGCGACCATCGACCCGTTCCGCTGGGCAATGACCGGCGGCCGGCGCGTGGTGGACACTGCGACCGACACCATCCTGGAGAAGGGCTATCACGCAGGACAAGGCCTGTTCGACGACCGCAACCTTCCCACCGCCGAGATTGCGGGCGCCACGCCATTCAGCAACGCAACAAGCCTCGGCATCTCCGTCAACGGCCGCAAATATGCAATGCGCATCACGGCCTCCGGCGCTTCACTCAAGGGCGAGTACTACAACAACGCCAACAAGACGCTCACCGGCTCGGCGACCGTCACGGTTGCACAGGACACCGTCGACCACGACTGGGGCTCCGGCGCGCCCGTGACGGGCATCGGCGCAGACAACTTCGCGGCGCGCTTCACGGGCAGCTTCGTCGCCCCCACGACCGGCACCTATACTTTCCGCGTCCGCGCGGACGACGGTGTGCGTCTGTGGATTTCCGGACTGCTGGTCATCGACAAGTGGATCGATCAGGGCCCGACCAACTACGACGCCACGGTCGTCTTGGTCGCGGGGCAAAGCTTCGACGTGAAGATCGAGTACTACGAGAACTCGGGTGGTGCCGTGATGCAGTTCCTGTGGAAAAAACCCACGGACAGCGGCTTCAGCACCTTCACCAGCGACATCGGTGCCGCGGTCACCAACGACTACACGATGCGCAACAGGGTGTGCAACCCCAATGCTCCCGGCGGCGTGGAAAGCAACTGCAAACAGTACGGCAACAACTGGAAGCCCGAGGGCCTGATCCAGCAGTATGCGCGCCGCATGCGCTTCAGCGCCTTCGGCTACCTCAACGAGGACGGCAACGGCCGCGATGGCGGCGTGATGCGCGCACGCCAGAAGTTCGTGGGACCACAGCAACCGGTGCCCGGGCTTCCCGACACCACCAATTCCAACAAGGAGTGGGACGAAAACACCGGCGTGTTCGTTCGCAACCCCAACCCGGCCGACGCCACGGCCACCTCCGCCAACGGCGTGACCATTGCCGACAGCGGAGTGATCAACTACCTCAACAAGTTCGGCCAGATCATTCCCGGCAACTACAAGTCCAACGACCCGGTCAGCGAGCTCTACTACGCGGCGCTTCGCTACTACCGTAACCTGGGCAACGTGCCGGAATGGAGCAACCTCAACACCACCGACACCAACACGACGGCGAAACGCCTCGATGGCTTTCCGGTCATCACCAATTGGGACGACCCCATCCAGTACTCGTGCCAACGCAACTTCGTGCTCGGTATCGGCGACATCTATACGCACGCCGACAAGAACGTGCCCGGCAACACGAACAACGCCAACGAACCCGCGATGCCGGCGGCGGTCACGGCCGACAAGACAGTCAATGCGGTGACGGCAACCAACAAGGTCGGCCAGCTTCAGGGGATGGGAAACGACCTCGGCACGCGCACCAACATCTCGAACGGCTGCTGCAGCAACAACTCGGCGCTCATGGCCGGCCTAGCCTACGACGCCAACACCAAGGACATCCGGCCCGACGACGCAAACAAGCCGAACTCCATCGGCAAGCAGACCGTGCAGACCTATTGGGTCGACGTGCTCGAACAGGCTTTCCAGGCCAATAACCAGTTCTACCTGGCCGCAAAGTTCGGTGGTCTCAAGATACCCGCCGGCATGCAGAGCACATTCGACCCGTACACGTTCACCGGCACCATCCCGCAAACCTGGTGGGCGACCAGCGGCGACATGCTCACCGACACGCGCAATGGCGGCACGACCCAGCCACGGCCCGACAACTACTTCACCGCGGGCCGGCCCGACTCGATGGTGGATGGCCTGACGAAGGCATTCGCGAGCATTGCCAACGCCATCAAGTCGTTCACCACGTCGTTCTCGCTGTCCAGCCCGCAGGTGTCGTCCTCCGGCGCGGCGTCTTACGCGTCGCAGTACGACTCGAACGGATGGACCGGCGTGCTCTCCGGCAGCCAGCTCACGTTCCCGGCCGGCGTACCGACCCTCGCGGAGATGTGGAACACTTCCACCACGCTGGAAAACCAACTTGCCGGTACCGGCTGGGATACCTCACGCCGAGTGGTTACCTGGAACGGGACCGCAGGCGTGCCCTTCCGCAAGGCAAACCTGACCTCGGACCAAGTCACCGCCCTCGATACGCCATGGGTGACAGGCGATGACAGCAGCGATTTCCTGAACTACCTGCGTGGTGACCGGAGCAAGGAAAAGACGACCACCGACGACACCAAGCCTTATCGCCGCCGTGCCTTGCTGCTCGGCGACATCGTGAATGCGAAAGTCACACCGGTAGGCCCTCCCTCGGGCCAGTTCTCGAACACGGTCAACCCCGGCTATGCGAAGTTCAAGACGGACTACGCCTCCCGACCGACCATCGTCTACGCGGGTGCCAACGACGGCATGATGCACGCATTCAACGGCGCATTGACCGGAACCACCGCCGGCCAGGAACTGTTCGCGTACGTGCCGAGCATGCTGTTCTCGGGCCCCAGCAGCCCCGCCACACCGGCGCTCAACGGCCTGGGACAACTCGGCAACCCGGACTACGAACACCGGTACTACGTCGACGCATCGCCCAAGACCTTCGACATCGACTTCAATACTGCCGGCGGCGTCTTCACCACTACCGCCACCGGCAACAACTCGGACTGGCACACCGTGCTGATCGGTGGCCTTGGCAAGGGTGGCAAGGGCTTCTACGCCATCGACGTCACCGACCCCGCGAACATGACCACCGAGGCCAACATCAAGGGCAAGGTGCTTTGGGAATTCTCCAGCGCTACCACAGGCGTCGGCAATACCCTGGGCTACAGCTTTGGTGCGCCGGTCGTTCTGAAGACCAAGAAATACGGCTGGGTCGTGGTCCTCACCTCGGGCTACAACAACACCGATGGCTACGGCTATGTGTACTTCGTGAACCCGAAAACCGGAGCGCTGCTGGAGAAAGTGCAAACGGGCAACGCGTCGGCAGGCCTGACGCAACTGACCGCCTACATAACCGACTTCACGGATGGCACAGCCGACGCGCTCTACGCTGGCGACCTGAACGGGCAGCTCTGGCGCTTCGACGTGACGGCGGCGAAGGGCAGCACCGGCTCTTACCCTGCCCCGTTGAAGCTTGCGACCCTGGCGGATGCCAGCGGTACAGCCCAACCGATCACCACGCAGCCGCTGATTGAAATCGATCCCAAGAGCAAGAAGCGCTATGTGCTGTTCGGCACAGGCCAGCTGCTCGACACCGTGGACATCAATTCGACAGCGGGTCAGTCGTTCTACGCGATCATCGACGGCAACGCGACGAGCTTCGGCACCGGCGGCACTTATCCGATCACTCGCAGCAACCTGGGTGCGCTCACCGAGGCCAACCTGACAGGCACCAACGCGTTCAACCTGGGAACCCAGCTGGGCTGGTATCTCGACCTGGGCAAGGATGCGACTTCGGGGATCACTTGGCGCGTGACGCTGGGGGCGACCTCTTTCAACGGGATCGTGGTGTTCTCCACGCTGCTGACTACCGGCGATGCTTGCAGCCCCTCCGGTCAAAGCCGCATCTACGCCGTGAACTACGGGTCCGGCACGACGGCGCTGACGACGGGGGCGGCATACGTCAGCTACAGCAGCGCGATCACGGACATTCAGATCATCAACAACAACGGCCGAATGCAGGGCATCGCGGGCAACGTGAAGGGTGAAGTGAACCAACCGCCGATCGATTTCGGCAAGGGGACGGGAGTGAGGTTGTTGAACTGGCGGGAAGTGCCGACGATTGATTGAGCGCGCGTTCCCTGTTCGGAAATCCGATTCAGATAGCTCGCAAAGCTATGAGTGGGCGGCAAATTCAGATCTTGGAAAATGATTGCCGCCGCTCAGGCTTGTCGTGAGACAAGTTTCATCGTCTCCGGCCCATCCGACCTGCAGATCGAGGCCCAACGATTACTCGTTGGGCACGCCGCAGTTTGGGCTATGGCTTGATCTCACATGAATCTCGTGCGGCGGACTTGTCGAAGTCGGTCCATCCTTGTGCAGAGTAGACCTTTCGAGGTCCATGCTCTTGATCAAACCAACTGGGCGTTCTCGCCTCTGAGGGCGTTGCCACCCCGACGAGATCGAGCAGTGTCTGGGGCACGCTATTGGCAACCTTGGGCTGGGTTCGCGAATCGGAGAGCGCGGACAGTCGGTCACCAATCCGCTGCCTGGCTTTGGCGCTCGACCAGATCAATGCTGGCACGATGAACGAATGACTTGATGCTCGCGTGATGCTCTTCGCCTTGCATTGCTCGTCGAACACATCCTGCCCGTGATCAGAGATGTACATCACCACTGCCGCATCCCCCTTGTGATCGACGGCTTCGATGACTTGCGACAGAAGCGAGTCTGTGTACTGGATGCTGTTGTCGTAGGCGTTGCTGATCTGTGCCGCGAGCGAGGTGTTTTGCTTGATGCCGTCCTGTGCGGGAACGGTCGTCAACGAGGGGCGGTAAATGTCGAAGGAAGACGGGTAGCGATGCGAAAAATCAAAATGGCTGCCAAGCGTATGCAACACGATGAATTTTCTACCCTCGGTATCCAGCCTTCGGCGCAATGGCGCAAGCAACGCTTCGTCGTAGGTTCCACGAGCGTCGTAGCTTGTCGGGTTGAGGTAGATCGCCTCGTCCGCATCGCCAGCGTACATCGCGATAGGGCTCTCGTAGAAGCCTCCCACACCTTGATTCGACAACCAGGAGGTTCGGTAGCCTACCTGTTTCATCGCCGCCAGGATAGACGGCTCCACAATGAGAGCAACTTTGCCATCGCTCGTCAGCAACGGCCGCCGTGAGATGAGGTTAGGCACGGCATATCGTGTAGCCACCGATTGCGTAGCCACATCGGGAAAAAGGATCAGGTCGCTCATCGCGGACAGCCTTGGCGTGGTCCTGCGCCCGTAGCCGAAAAGCCGCCATCGATCAGAGCGTGAGGACTCTCCAATCACTAGAACAACCGTATCCGGATGCACATCGGAAAGCTTCGCCTTGAAGTTGAAGTCTCTCAGTTCTGCTCTAAGCTGCCGAATGACCGAAGCATCCTGATGTATCCAGATTGCCGAGAGCGGCAGGTCAAGCGGGTAGACCGTTGCCAAGACTGCCGCCATGCTGCCAGCCCTGTTTGCGAAAGGTTCCCCCGCAGCGCTTGCATCGCCTATATCTACATGAGACAGCATCAATGTGGTCAAGATAGTCGGAACAGCGAACAAGACCCATCGGCGCGAACGGTGTGTCCATTTAGAGCTCCTGCGATACAGATGACGTCCCAAGACAAAGGCAACGCTGACAAACAGTACGGCCGGAAGCAAAGCTGTCCATCCTGCCGACACCAAGAACTCAGACGCTTCACGTACGTCCGTATCCAGTGCCATGCCGACGAAAGTCGGCGTCACTGGCTGCGCAAAGTTCAAGCGCAAAAAGACTTCGGCCGGCCACCAAAGCGAACATACAGCCGCCACGACAAGGCCCATCCAAAGGCGGGGCACGACAGCGAAAACCAGCGCCCAGAAGCAGATTGCATAGGCAATGCTCTCTGCGTAAGACGCTTCCAGGATGTTGGCGGCGCTAAGTACCGCGATGAAGTTCGGGGCGATCAGAGCCAGTGCAAACAAAAGAAGAAGCGAGTGCGCAACCCACTTCCCACTTTTTAATTCCACTGGCTTTGTAAGCCATCGCGATCGCCAACTCATCGTCTCATCGTGGGGATGCAGCGCTCACAGACTTGGGCTCAATTTGGACGACGCGCAAATCCAAGCTTTCGTTGGTCTGCTTAGTCCAAGTGAACGCGCTGGGATTTTGCGCGTACAAAGGCCGAAGTGCGCCATTGCCAAAGGTTGTTGCGATGTTGGTCGGGCCAGTTGGGGAACGTGCGGCTTGGGAACGTTCATGCCGGCGGAATTCCAAATTGTTGAGATAGACGGCGCGGCGGTTCCGCTCATGGCCTGCAGATCTAGCCCGATTGTCTGCGGGTCGAAATTTCTGGTATGGATCAGTTGCCAGCGGAGGCCTGGTGCTCTCGAAAAAAATTTCACGGCGGGTGAAAAATTAATGGCCTCGCCAAACATGAGCCTGCTTTTTGATAAAAATCTGATTCTCATAGATGGAATTGCGATAGCCGCAAGTATTCCAATGATTGCAGCAAAGATCGCTAACCCAATCAGTGTGAAGCCCAAACACTGAGCGCGGCATAGCCTTTTGCCACCAAATAAAAAAGCCGCCCGCAGGCGGCTTCGATCAGCAGATCTATTTAAGAAGTGGAGCTGGTCGGGCAAGCGACTTGCTCGTACTTCTTCAGGACGTCCGATGCGCAGGTCCAGGTGCCATCAGTAGTACGGGTCCAAACGATCTTTTTCCCTGCAATAACTGCTGCAGCGTTGTTTCCAAACGCCGAAGTGAGAGTTGCCGAGCCGTCTGTCTTGCCGCCAAAAGAGAGAATAGGTGCACCCAGACCCGTACCCGGAGCACCACCGTTGACGGTGTTACTGCCCGTCGTAACGATAAGGTTCGAGCCAGTGGCCGTACCAGCGCAGCCCGTTGCACCTTCCGTCATCTTTCCATTGTTGACGCAATCTTCAACAGCAGTCTTTTGTGAACCCGTTTCGCCGATCACGCGCGAAACTTGCGACTTTGCAATGTAAGTTTGGTATTGCGGGATCGCAATAGCAGCCAAGATACCAATGATCGCCACAACGATCATCAATTCGATAAGGGTAAAGCCGGCCTGTGCGCGGCGGGCGAGAGTACGACGGTTCATTGAACTAACTCCAGGTTGGTTGGTTGTCACGCCCGGGAACCTGCCCGGAGCGGGAGAACTTCCGCAGCATCTGTGCCACCCTCCAAACCAACCTTCTGTCGACCGAACACGTCACCTTTGTTTACCAACGTGTAACACGATGCGACACATTTTGTGTCCAGATGCTTCTTGCATGACAAATATGTCAACCGGCACAGGCTGCCGATGCATCAGAAAGTCAACACCCCATCCGCCTTCAACCACCGGATATCCCGCTGCGCCACCCCCGCCACCTGATGCTCTCCCAGCGCCTCGATCTGGTTCATGATCTCGTCGGTTTCCGCCGGCTTGGTATGGGTGATGTAGATCGGAAACTGCTTCGCCGGGTCGATCCGCGCCAGCTCGCCCGCCAGCATCACCGGTGACAAATGCAAGCTGCGCTCGGCCAGCGCCTGCTCCCTGTTGCTGAAGGCCGTCTCTATCACCAGCATCGCCACATCCAGCGCGTTGACCCGGTCCCAGAACGGCGGGTTGCGCTCGGTGTCACCGCTGAAAACCCAGTTCGCTCCGCCGGAAGCTCGCCGCACGGCAAAGCCGCAGGCCGGCACGGTGTGCACGGCCGGCAGCACCTCGATCGACTTGGGCGCACAGCTGCCCAGCTGCAGCATCTGCCCCACCTCGATGTCGTGAAAGCTCACGAACGGCGCTTCAGGGCTGGGAATGCTCTCGAAATCGGGCCAGATGACGTTGTTGAACACGTGAGCGCGCAGCGCCTCGATGGTGGCGCGCAGCGCATGCACGCGCAGCGGTCTGGAGCGGCGGCTGCCGATGGCGTCGAGCATCAGGGGCAGGGCGGCGATGTGGTCGAGGTGGCAGTGCGTCAGAACCACGTCGTCGATGGCGGCCATTTCTTCGAGCGAGAGGTCGCCCACGCCGGTGCCCGCATCGACGAGCAGGTCGGTGTCGACCAGGAACGAGGTGGTGCGGCAGTCTTTGGCAATGGCGCCTGAGCAACCCAGCACACGAACCTGCATTGTGAAAGACCCCTTGTGTGTGTCTGTCGTCATTTGGTTTCGAACCGGGTTGCGCCGTCCCAGTTCGGATCCTGGGGTCGCAACGCCATGGAGGCTAAACGCTGGGCGTAGAGCTGGTAAAGGACTTTTTTGGCATCCGCGGCGAGCAAGGGGGCCAGCAAGTTCCGGCCCACGGCCCAGTCCTGGCGGCGGTAGGCGGCGAGCACGGCGCCCCAGCGCTCAAGCATCGGCTGGGCCTGTTTTTCGGCTTCGGGCGTGCGCTCGGCCAGGGGGGTGAACACGGCCACGGCCTGCGCCTTGCCCTTGACGCGCACGCTGTCGAGCTCCTGCCAGACGTAGCCGGGCGCCAGTTCCTGGGTGGCGCCGCTGGCGACGATCTCCACCCCGTAGTGGCCGCTCAGGCCTTCGAGGCGCGACGCGAGATTGACCGCGTCGCCGACGACGGTGTAGCTGCGCCGCGCGGCCGAGCCCATGTCGCCCACGCTCATGACGCCGCTGTTGATGCCGATGCCCACGCTGATCTCCGGGCGGCCGCCGGCGCGGTTGGCGCTGTTGATGTCGCGCACGGCGTCGGCCATGCCGAGCGCGGCGCGCACGGCCAATGCGGCGTGGTCGGGCGCGTCGATGGGCGCGCCCCAGAAGGCCATGACGCAGTCGCCCATGTATTTGTCGACGGTGCCGCGGTGCGCGCTGATCACGTCGGTGAGCCGGCTGAACACGGTGTTGAGGAAGGCCTGGAGCTGCGCCGGGGTCATCTGCTCCGACAGGCGGGTGAAGTCGCGCATGTCGCAGAACATCACGGTCATCTGCTTGCTTTCGGCGCGCATGCTGTAGCGGTCCGGCTGGACCAGCATTTCGTCGACCAGCTGCGGCGGAACATAGGTGCCGAAGAGCCGCACCAGCCCGCGCCGCGCGCGCGATTCGACGAAGTAGCCCCAGCTCATGCTGAGCACGAAAGCGAGCGTGGTCATGGCAAGGGCCGACGCCAGCGGCAGCACGAGGCCGTACCCCACGAAGAGCCAGGAATTGAGCCCGACCAGCCCGGCGATGGTTGCCGCGACCAGCAGCACCGCGCGCGGCGCCGACAGCAGCGACAGGCCGAAGGCCAGCAGCAGCCCCGTCACCAGCACGCTCAGCACTTCGTAGCCCGGAGCATAGTCCGGCACGCTGAACAGCCGCTGGTCGAGCAGGCCGGAGACGACGTTGGCGTGCACTTCCACGCCCGGGAACGCGGCTTCGACGGGGGTGGCGCGCAGGTCCTGCAGGCCCGGCGCGGTGGCGCCGACGAGCACGATCTTTCCTTTCAGCTCGCCGGGGGCGAGGCGTCCTTCGAGCACATCGGCGGCCGGGATGTAGCGGAACGATCCGCCGCCAGCGCCGCCCGGGCCACGAAACGGCACCTCCATGCTTGCGCTCTGGTCGACCGGCACGCGCAACTGGCCGATCCGCAGCGATTCGAGCCGCGGCACGGCGCCGCCGGAGGCAAAGGCCGGACGCACGGGCGGCAAGCCGTTCGCCAGCCGGTAGACCGCGAGCGCGAGCGACTCGTAGTAGCCGGGCTGGGCCTGGTCGCCCTGATAGCGGGCAATGAGGGGCACGCTGCGGATCACGCCGTCGCCTTGTGCGCCGACCAGTGTGTTCAGGAAGCCCGCGGTGGGTGCGGCCTTGGCGAGCGCCGGCAGGCTGGCGCCGAAGCCGTTCCAGCTGGAAGCGTAGATGCCGCCGGCGGGAAACGCGTCGGCCGGCAGCAGGGGCGCGTCGGGCAATTGCCCCTTGGTGCCGGGCTTGCCGGTCCGCGTGAAGTAGTAGCCGAGCGCCACCGGCCGGCCTTCCAGCGACCTGGCGAGGGTGGCGTCGTGATCCAGCGCGGGGGCGAGCCGCTCGATCTCGTCAGCGAGCCCCTGCATGCCGCGAAGGGGGCCGGCTGCCATTGCCCGCAGCCTATCGAGGCCGGAACTCCGGTCGGGCTCGAGGAACATGACGTCGAAGCCCAGCACCGCCGCCTGCTGGCGGTCCAGCAGCTCGGTGGTGAGGCCGGCGATCTTGTCGCGCGCCCAGGGCCACTGCCCCTGGCGCGCGAGGCTGGCGTCGTCGACATCGACGATCACCACGCGCGGGTCGAGCGTGCGCGGCATGGTCGCGCGCAGGCGGATGTCGTAGATCAGGCGGTCGAGGCGCTCGAGCGCGCTGAGCGGCCAGGCGCCGGTGGCGTGCGCCAGCGCCAGCAGCACCGGCAGCAGGCTGATGACGATGCGCGGCCAATGCCGCCGCAGCACGCTCACGGCGCGCCGTCCGTACGGTTCACGCCGCCACGAAACCCGGGGGGAAAGGAATCAGACCCGCACGAACTGCATGCGCGCGGTGCCGCCAAGCTCGAGCACGTCGCGCTCCTGCAGGGCGACTGCCTCGGTGCCCAGTTGCAGGCCGTTGAGCGTGACGTTGCCTTCGACGCCCGCCGCCACGTAGCCTTGCCGCCGGCGCGTGACGACGGCCACCGCGACACCGGGCTTGCCGATGGTGGTGACGACCTTTTGCAGTGCGACGTCCTGGCCTTCGTTGGGACCGGCCAGCACCCGCAGCACCGGGATGCCAAGCTCGACGAGCGCGCCCGATTCCGTGGGCGCCGAAGAAAGCGGCGTGGCCGGCGAATATTCACCCACGGGATTGCGCACGGAACCGGGGCCGACGGCCAGGTTGCTGCGGGCACGGAAATGGATGCGGCAGCCTCCGACCTCGATGACGTCGTTGTCCTTGAGCGCCTGCTTCTGGATGGCGAGCGCATTGACGTAGGTGCCGTTGGTGCTGTTGAGATCTTCAATTTCGACGTCGCCATCGCTCATGTGCAGCACGGCGTGCTCGCCGCTGACTGCCAGGTTGTCGATCACGATGTCGTTGTAGGCGCGACGTCCCAGCGTCGTGCGTTCCTTGGCGAGCGCCACTTGCCCGATGACAACGCCATCGACCGAAATGATCATCTTCGGCATTGCCGACTCCCCGATTGCAAAGCTTGAATGACTGCAAGCGCAGCGGTGGGGTACCGCTGGGGCCTGCTACTTGGCTGCGCGAGGCGCTTGCGCAACGCCTGCTCTTGCCAGAACAACCGAAATATTGTCCCTGCCGCCATTCTCGTTGGCAATTGCAACCAAAAGCGAAGCTTTTTTCTGAAGCCCGACATCGTGTTCTAGAAGCGTGAAAAGCTGCTCATCGGAAATCATCTCGCTCAGTCCGTCGGAGCAAAGCATATAGAGATCGCCCGGCCTTGCGCTGTGCTCATGCATTTCCAGCAGGACCTGGGCCTCCACGCCGACCGCCCGGGTCACGAGATTGCGGGTTGGCGAATTGAGCGCTTCCTCGGGGGTGATGGCACCCGCGTCGAGCTGCTGCTGGCGCAGCGAATGGTCACGCGTGAGCAGTTCGAGCTTGTTGTTGCGCACCCGGTAGCAGCGCGAATCTCCGATGTGCCCGACCACCACGCGCTGCGGCCGGAAGGCCGCCAGCACCAGCGTCGTTCCCATGCCCTGCAGCTCGGGGTTGGTGGTGCCGGCTTGCAGGATGGCGCTGTTGGCCTCGTCGGTGGCGGCCTGCAGCGCACGCCGGACCACTCGGGCCGGCGCCTGCATGCCGGCCTGGGCGAACCAGCGGCCGAAGCTGGCGTGCAGCAGCGAGACAGCCATGGCGCTCGCCACCTCGCCGCCCTTGTAACCGCCCATGCCATCGGCCAGCAGGGCCAGCCCCAGCGCGGAATCCACATGTACGGCGTCTTCGTTGTGGGCGCGCAGCCTGCCGACATCGGTCAGTGCTGCGAACTCCCAAGTCAGCGGTGGACGGGTGGAGAACAGGGAGACGCCGACACTCGCCATGGTTTGTCAGCGCAGACTTCGCGAAATCAGTGAGCAGCGGCGTGCGCGCGCCGTTGCATCAAGCGGCCCGCGGCCACGACAAACACCGCACCGGCCGCAGCCGCTGCATAGTGCAACCAGGGATTGGCCGCCAGCACGTCGCGCAGGGCGACGTCGCTCACGATGGTCTCGCCGCCGACCCAGCCGATCAGCGCGGCGCCCAGCATGACGATGATCGGGAAGCGTTCCATGAGCTTGATCATGAGGGTACTGCCGAAAATCACCAACGGAATGCTGATGGCCAGGCCCAGGATCAGCAGGACCATGCTGCCCTGCGCGGCGGCCGCGACGGCAATCACGTTGTCCAGGCTCATCACCAGGTCGGCCAGGAGGATGGTGCGCACGGCCGCCATCATGCTGCCGTATTCCTTGGACTCGCCGTCGTCCTCGTCGTCCTCGCTGAGCAGCTGCATGCCGATCCACAGCAGCAGCATGCCGCCGATGATCTGCAGGTAAGGCAGCGCCAGCAGCTTGGCCGCCACCACCGTCAGCACGATGCGCAGCACAACGGCCGCTCCCGAACCGAACAGGACGGCCTTTTTCTGCTGCGCGGGCGGCAACGAGCGCGCCGCCATCGCAATCACCACCGCGTTGTCGCCCGACAAGATGATGTTGATCCAGACGATCTTGAGCAGACCTAACCAGAAGTCCGTGCTTTGAAGAATTTCCATGTCTCTGATCCCACTGTGTTTTATTGAAAAAAGCGCCCGCAATCCAGTGCGGGCGCTTTTTAATTTCTGCGTGGTCCTCGCATGACCCGGCTCTGCGGCCGGTGTCTAGGGGCCGTTTCTTACAGCTTGGCCTTGAGCAGCTTGGCCAGTTCCGAGAAGTTGCGCGTCACGGTGAAGCCGCATTCTTCCATGATGGAGAGCTTGGCATCGGCCGTGTCGGCGCCGCCGGAGATCAGCGCGCCGGCGTGGCCCATGCGCTTGCCGGGAGGGGCGGTGACACCGGCGATGAAGCCGACGACCGGCTTCTTCATGTTGTCCTTGCACCAGCGGGCTGCGTCTGCCTCGTCCGGGCCGCCGATTTCGCCGATCATGATGACCGCGTCGGTGTCCGGATCGTCGTTGAAAGCCTTCATCACGTCGATGTGCTTCAGGCCGTTGATCGGGTCGCCGCCGATGCCGACTGCCGACGATTGGCCCAGGCCGATTTCCGTCAGTTGAGCCACGGCTTCGTACGTCAGCGTGCCCGAGCGCGAGACCACGCCGATGCGGCCCTTGCGGTGGATGTGGCCGGGCATGATGCCGATCTTGATTTCGTCGGGCGTGATCAGGCCGGGGCAGTTCGGG
The DNA here is from genome assembly GCF_058809745.1 of Variovorax sp. MPBD4-3. NCBI lineage: Bacteria > Pseudomonadati > Pseudomonadota > Betaproteobacteria > Burkholderiales > Comamonadaceae > Variovorax > Variovorax sp. MPBD4-3. The sequence continues at coordinate 69,900 of NZ_JBXASW010000018.1, read as the reverse complement.
CCCAGCAGCAGCGTCTTCTTGCCGCCGGCCGCTTCCTTGGCCTTCATCTTGTTGCGCACTTCGAGCATGTCGCGGACCGGAATGCCTTCGGTGATGCAGATCGCCAGGTCCAGGTCGGCTTCGACGGCCTCCCAGATGGCGGCCGCGGCGCCTGCCGGCGGCACGTAGATCACCGACACGGTGGCGCCGGTCTGCGTGGCGGCTTCCTTGACCGAGCCGAAGATCGGGATGTTGAAGATCGACTCGCCGGCCTTCTTCGGGTTCACGCCGGCCACGAAGGCGTTCTTGCCGTTCGCGTATTCCTGGCACTTCTCGGTGTGGAATTGACCGGTCTTGCCGGTGATGCCTTGCGTGATGACTTTGGTGTCTTTGTTGATATAGATCGACATGACTTGTTCCTTAGGCCTTCTTGACTGCTGCCACGACCTTCTGGGCCGCTTCCGCCATGGTGTCGGCGCTGATGATCGGCAGGCCCGAATCGGCCAGCAGCTTCTTGCCTTCGACTTCGTTGGTGCCCTTCATGCGCACGACCAGCGGCACTTGCAGGTTCACGGCCTTGCAGGCTGCGATCACGCCGGTGGCGATGGTGTCGCACTTCATGATGCCGCCGAAGATGTTCACGAGGATGGCTTCCACGTTCTTGTTCTTCAGCATGATCTTGAAGGCTTCGGTGACCTTCTCGGGGGTGGCGCCGCCGCCCACGTCCAGGAAGTTGGCCGGCTCGCCGCCGAACAGCTTGATGGTGTCCATGGTGGCCATGGCCAGGCCGGCACCGTTCACCAGGCAGCCGATGTTGCCGTCCAGCGAGATGTAGGCGAGGTCGAACTTCGAGGCTTCGACTTCGGCCGCGTCTTCTTCGTCGAGGTCGCGCAGGGCCACGATTTCGGGGTGGCGGAACAGCGCGTTGCTGTCGAAGTTGAACTTGGCGTCCAGGGCGACGATGTTGCCCTTGCTGTCACGGTTGAGCGGGTTGATCTCGACCAGCGAGGCGTCCGTCTCCATGTAGCAGGTGTAGAGCTTCTTGAAGATGTCCACGGCTTGCGCGGTGGAGTCGGCCGGAATGCCGATGCCGTCGGCGATCTGCTTGGCCTGCTCGTCGGTCAGGCCCAGGGCCGGGTCCGCGAACACGGTGATGATCTTCTCGGGCGAGGAGTGGGCCACTTCCTCGATGTCCATGCCGCCTTCGCTCGAAGCGATGAAGGCCACCTTCTGGGTGGCGCGGTCGGTCACTGCCGAGACGTAGTATTCCTTCTGGATGTCGGCGCCGTCTTCGATGTAGAGGCGGCGGACCTTCTGGCCTTCGGGGCCGGTCTGGTGCGTCTTGAGCTGCATGCCGAGGATCTCGCCGGCGAGCTTCTTGACGTCTTCGATGGTCTTGGCGACCTTGACGCCACCGCCCTTGCCGCGGCCACCCGCGTGGATCTGGGCCTTGACGACCCACACCGGGCCTCCAAGTTTCTGGGCGGCTTCCACCGCCTCCTGGACCGTATAGGCCGGGATGCCGCGCGGCACCGGCACGCCGAACTTGGCAAGGATTTCCTTGCCTTGGTACTCGTGAATCTTCATGAGGGATGTCTCTCGGAAGGAGGAGGTTGAGAACGGGAGATCTGGGGTGAGAGTGTTTCTGCTCTGTTGCTCGCGGGCGACGGCAGCCTGACGGCTGGGGGCGGCGAACAACCGCGGACTGTATCATGGTGCGCCGCACCAATACTGTACGTGGGGTTGCGGTCAATACGTACTTTCTTCTAGCTACCCCGGGCAAACTCCATCATGGCCAAGGTTTTCATCGACGGCGAAGCCGGTACCACCGGCCTGCAAATCCGCGAACGGCTCCAGACGATGCCGCAGGTCGAACTCGTGAGCATCGCTCCCGAACTGCGAAAAGACGCCAATGCCAAGCGAGACCTGATGGCAGGCGTCGACCTGGTGGTGCTGTGCCTGCACGACGACGCGGCGCGCGAATCGGTTGCGCTGATCGACCAGCTGCCGGGCAGGAAGCCCAAGATCATCGACGCCTCCACGGCGCACCGCATCGCTCCCGGCTGGGTGTTCGGCTTTCCCGAACTCACCGAAGGCCACTGGCAGGCCGTGGCGAAGGCCGATCGCGTCGGCAACCCCGGCTGCTACGCCACCGGCGCCATCGCGATGGTGCGCCCCCTGGTAGACGCTGGCCTGCTGCCCGCCGATTTCCCGATTTCGCTGCCCTCCGTGAGCGGCTACTCGGGCGGCGGCCGGACCATGATCGAGGCCTACGAAAAGGGCGAGGCCCCGCTGTTCGAGATCTACGCGCTGGGCCTGAAGCACAAGCACATCCCCGAAATCATGACCTACACCGGCCTCACCCGCCGGCCGGTGTTCATCCCGTCGGTGGGCAATTTCAAGCAGGGCATGCTGGTGCAGCTGCCGTTGCACCTCGACCTGCTGCCCGGCAAGCCGAAGGCCGGCGACCTGCAGGACGCCCTGGCCGCGCACTATGCCCGGAGCAACACGCCCGAGCAGTTCGTGAAGGTGCTGCCGCCCACGGAAGACGGCAAGCTCGAAGCGCTGGCGCTCAACGACACCAACAACCTCGAGATCCGCGTGTTCCCGAATGAAGATCACCGTCACGCCGTGGTCATCGCGCGCCTGGACAACCTCGGCAAGGGCGCCAGCGGCGCCGCGGTGCAGAACCTGAAGCTGATGCTGGCGCTCTGAGCGCCAGCCGCGCGCTCGTCAGTTCACCAGCCAGAGCCCCACGCCCAGCAGGGCCGCGTGCGCGCCCAGCGCGATGTAAAGCGGCTTGCGCGAGGGCGTCGCCATGTCCTGCAGCGTCTCGTTGATGCGGCGCGTGAGCAGAGCGCGCAGCGCGGGGTCTTCGCCCGCGGCAGGGGCGCCATGCTCGGCGCGGCTCTGCTGCCATTCGGCCAGCATCTCGCTCATCGGCAGGCGGTTCAGCACGAAGGCCACCACCGAGCGCACCGCCCTGCCCTCGCCCAGCACCGGCGCGAGCTGCTTGCTCAAGGCATCGACCGACAGCCAGTCGGCCGCGCGATGCAGGACGCCCTGCGTGCGCGGCATCGCCTCGATGCGACCGGCGATGCCGCCGGCCAGCCGCTGCGACACGGCCTCCCCGCGCGCCGCGACCAGATGCTGCATCGCACGCGCGCGCCCCTGGTGCACGCCCAGCATCACGTAGACGACCACGAACAGCAGCAGCAACAGCGCCACCAGCAGCGGCGGCGAGGTGACGAGCGCCACCAGCGCGCCGACGCCGCCCGCACGCGCGGCCACGTTGCCCGGCCCCTGCAGCTGGCTCAGATAGAAGAAGAAAACGCCGCCGCCCAGCACGACGCCGAGCAGGCCGCCCTTGATGACGGAGCCGGCAAAGGACAGCCCGGCCTTGGCGCCGGTGCGCACCAGAGACTGCTGGCCGACGGGATCAGATGACATGGAAGGCTCCTCCGTAGTTTTGCCACGGATGATGCCATCGCCCCGCCCTGCCTTGCCCTCGCGCTACTCGTTGTCGTTGTAGCCGCTGGCCCCCATCAGCGCCGACAGCCGCCCGGCGATGTTGCCCACGATGCCGCGCACCTGCACCGCGTCAGGTGCCGACTTCTGGTCGATGCGCTCGATGTACGGCACGTTGATCGACGCGATGACATGGTCGGCGGCCCCCATCACCGGGAACGCGATGTTGGTGATGCCGCGCGTCTGCTTGCTCGGCATGGCCGAGTAGCCGCGCTCGCGCACGTCCTGCAGGATGGCGAAGAGCTCGCCCGGATCCATCTCCAGCTCGCCTTCCACGCCGATGTGGGCGCGCAGCATGCGGGCGCGGTCGATCTCGTCGCGGAACGCCAGCAGCACGTGGCCCGAGGAGGTGTCCGTCAGCCCCATCACCACGCCCACCTTGAGCCCGAAGGACCAGCGCTCCGGGCTCTCGACCTGCGCGATGACCACCACGCGCCCGCCCTGGTACATGGCGAGGTGGCACGACTGGCGCGAGCGGTTGGCCAGTTCGCGCAGCAGCGGCAGCGCCACGCTCACCAGGCTCTTGAGCGGCTGCTGGCGATGCGCCAGCTCGAACATGCGCAGCGTGAGCGTGTAGCGGTCGTTCTCGTCGACCTGCACGAAGCCGCGCCGCTGCAGGGTCACCGCCATGCGGAAGATCTCGCTGACCTTGCGCCCGACCTTCTGCGCCAGCTCATTGAGCGTGTAGCCGGAGACGCTGTCGGCCAGCGCTTCCAGGATGTCCAGCCCCTTCTCCAGGGCCGGCGCGGCGTAGCGCAGCGCGCCCTCGCCTTCCGGCGCGGCCTCTTCGTGGCCTTCCCGGCCCTGTTGCTCTTGCGGCGCTGGTGCTGCTTGCTTCATCGTTCCCCGTTCAGTTCGACCATCCACCGTCGATCATATGGATGGCGCCGGTCGTGAAGCCCGACTCGTCGGAAGCCAGGTACACCACCAGCGCGGCGATTTCCTCGGGCTTGCCGACGCGCCCCAGCGGCTGGCGCGCCACGAAGGCGGCGCGCACCGCGGCCTCGTCCGTGCCGGCCTGCTGGGCCTGCGCGGAGATCCGGTCGCGCAGCGAGGGCGACTCCACCGTGCCCGGGCAGATCGCGTTGCAGCGCACGCCCTGCTGGATGAAATCGGCCGCCACCGCCTTGGTCAGGCCGATGACAGCGGCCTTCGAGGCGCCGTACACGAACCGGTTGGGCACGCCCTTCACGCTCGATGCGGCCGAAGCCATGTTGATGATCGAGCCGCCGCGCTCCAGCATCGCCGGCAGGAAGGCGCGGATCGTGCGGTACATGGACTTCGCGTTGAGGTCCATGCTGAAGTCCCAGTCGGCTTCCTCGCAGGCCAGGATGTTGCCGCTGTGCACGAAGCCGGCGCAGTTGAAGAGCACGTCCAGCCGCCCCGTGGTCTGCGCGAAGGCCTGCACCGCGGCGTTGTCGCGCACGTTGAGCGTGGCGGTCTTCAGCCCCGCTAGCCCTTCTTCGCGGGCCAGCGCGGCGAGTTCGGCCAGCGCGGCTTCGTCCACGTCGGTGGCCCACACGGTGCCGCCCTCGCGCGCCAGCGCCAGCGCGCTGGCCCGGCCTATGCCCTTGCCGGCGGCGGTGACGAGGATGTTCTTTCCCTGAACGCGAGAAGTCATTGGCGGTGTCCTTTGAGTGATGGTTGCAGCACAAGTGAAATACAAATTTCACTGATGAAATCAAATATACGCGACCGGCAAGCCTTCAAGCCTCCTCAAAAACCCGATCCGACTCGCCGATTCATTGGTAAATACCCTCGAATAGGCGCAAACCCCAGCGTCAGGCGAGGACCCCGCTGCTAACCTCATTAATGAAATCTAGTTTTACCTAAGAAAACGAGACATATCCATGGCCCACGCTTCCGATGCCCCGGCTACTTCGCTGCTTCCGCGCCTGCAGGCTTGCTACACGGGCATCCTCCACGACGTGATGCGCGCCGCGGGCCTGCGCGACTTCACGCTGCCGCCCACGCTGCGCCCGCTGATCGCCGGCCAGAAGATGTGCGGCCCGGCCTTCACGGTGAACGGCCGCGTCGACCCCACGGCCGATCCCCACGAGACGCTGATGGCCTGGACCGGGTTTCTCTCGCGCGCCAAGCCGGGCCACATCGCCGTGATCCAGCCGAACGACTCGACCGTCTCGCACATGGGCGAGCTCTCGGCCGAGACGCTGGGCCGCAAGGGCGTGCTGGGCGTGATTGCCGACGGCGGCGTGCGCGACGCCGAATTCATCCTGCAGCAGGGCTTCCAGGTGTGGCACCGCTACTTCACGCCGCGCGACATCGTCGGATACTGGCTGCCCGACGCGATGGACGTGCCGGTGCGCATCGGTGACGTCACGGTGAACCCCGGCGACCTGCTGCTGGCCGACACCGACGGCGTGATCTGCCTGCCGCTCGCGCAGGCCGAGGCCGTCATCACCGAGGCCGAGCACATGATGGGCCGCGAGAACCTCGTGCGCACCGCCATCCTCGCGGGCACCGACCCGCAAGAGGCCTACCTGAAGTACCGCAAGTTCTGAGCGACGGATGCCGACCCCGCAATCCATCGACGCCCGGCTGGTGCTGCTCTCGCCCGGCGACAACTGCCTGATCGCCTGTACCCACCTCGCCGCCGGCTCCGCCGTGCAACTCGAGGGCGGCACCGTCGTGCTGGCCAGGGACATCGGCCTGAGCCACAAGCTCGCGCGCCATGCCATCGCCGCCGGAGAGAAGGTGCTGAAGTACGGCGCCGTCATCGGCAGCCTGCACGCGCCGGTCGCGGCGGGCGAGCACATCCACACGCACAACCTCGACAGCGACTACACGCCGACGTACACGCTGGACGAGGGCAAGACCTTCGTCGGCCACGCCTGAGGCGCCCTCCCCGCATGAACGCTCCCGAATTCCAGATCCGCGGCTTCCCGCGCGCCGACGGCCGCAAGGGCATCCGCAACGTCGTGGTCGTGGCCTACCTGGTCGAATGCGCGCATCACGTGGCGCGCGAGATCACGCTCGACTTCCGCCAGCAGGACGGCGAATCCGAAGTGCATCTCGTCGGCTTCCCCGGCTGCTATCCGAACGAGTACGCCGAACGCATGATGCAGGCGATTGCCACGCACCCCAACGTGGGCGCGGCGCTGCTGATCTCGCTGGGCTGCGAGAGCATGAACAAGCGCAAGCTGGAAGAGGCGGTCGCGGCCTCGGGCCGGCCGGTGCACACGCTCACCATCCAGCAGGAAGGCGGCACGCGCAGCACCATCCGCGAAGGCACGCAGTGGGTGCAGTGGGCGCTGGCCGAACTGGCGCAGCAGCAGCGCGTGCCCATGGACCTGAGCGAGCTCGTGGTGGGCACCATCTGCGGCGGCTCCGACGGCACCAGCGGCATCAGCGCCAACCCGGCCGTGGGCCGCGCCTTCGACCTGCTGATCGCGCGGGACGCGCGCTGCATCTTCGAGGAAACCGGCGAGCTGATCGGCTGCGAGTTCCACATGCAGCGGCGCGCCGCCACGCCGGAACTCGGCCAGGCCATCGTCGAATGCGTGAACAAGGCCGCGCGCTACTACAGCACCATGGGCCACGGCAGCTTCGCGCCGGGCAACGCCGACGGCGGGCTCTCGACCATCGAGGAGAAATCGCTGGGTGCGTACGCCAAGAGCGGCGCCTCGCCGATCAACGGCATCGTCAAGCCCGGCGATGTACCACCGCAGGGCGGCCTCTACCTGCTGGACGTGGTGCCCGACGGCGAGCCGCGCTTCGGCTTTCCGAACATCAGCGACAACGCCGAGATCGTCGAGCTCATCGCCTGCGGCGCACACGTCATTCTTTTCACCACCGGGCGCGGCTCGGTGGTGGGTTCGGCGGTGTCGCCGGTCATCAAGGTCTGCGCGAATCCCGACACCTACCGCCGGCTGCACGAGGACATGGACGTCGACGCCGGCCGCATCCTCGAAGGGCGCGGCACGCTGCAGGAAGTGGGCGAGGAGATCTTCGACGCGGTGCGCCGCGTGGCCGATGGCGCCGCCACCAAGTCCGAAGCGCTGGGGCACCGCGAATTCATCCTGACCTACAAGGCCTTCGAGCCGCTCGGGCCTTCGTGCCTGCCGCTCGCGCGCGCCGCTTAGCCGCGCCTTTTCCTTCCTGTCTTTCTTCAATGGACTTACGGAGCCCGACGCATTGAACTACCAGTTCGACTTCATGCCCGTGCTCGAGCAGTGGCCGCTGCTGCTCGAAGGCGCGTGGACGACCGTGCAGCTGTCCTTCCTGGCCACCGTGCTGGGGTTCGCGCTGGGCACCGTCTGCGCGCTGGGCCGCAACAGCCGGCACGGCTGGCTGCGCGGGCTGACGGGCGGCTACGTGGAGGCGATCCGCAACACGCCGCTGCTGATCCAGAGCTATTTCTTGATCTTCGGCCTGTCGAGCGCGGGCGTGACGATGCCGATCATGGTGGGCGCGGTGCTGGCGCTGGTGGTGAACATCGGCGCGTACAGCTGCGAGATCATCCGCGCGGGCATCGAGTCGATCCACAAGGGCCAGCTCGAGGCGGCCGAGTGCCTGGGGCTTTCGAAGGCGCAGGTGTTCTGGCACGTGATCCTGCGCCCGGCGGTGGAGCGCGTGTACCCGGCGCTCGCCAGCCAGTTCGTGCTGCTGATGCTGGCCTCCAGCATCATGTCGTCGATAGGCGCGGAAGAGCTCTTCGGCGTGGCCAACCGCATCCAGTCGGACACCTTCCGCAACTTCGAGATCTTCATCGTGCTGTGGGTGGTGTGCCTGGCGCTGTCGTACGCCATGCGCCTGGGCTTCTGGCTGCTCGGCATGGTCGTGTTCCCGCGCCGGCGCAAGCTCGGCACGCCGCTGTGAAGAAGAGGCCCGCGCCATGACATTCATGCCGGCCGAGCACTTCGGCTTTCTCCTGATGGGCGCGTGGGGCACGCTGCAGCTCTCGGCGCTCGCATTCATCGGCGGCGGGCTCATCGGGCTCGCGGTGGCGCTGGCGCGCGTGTCGCCGGTGAAGGCGGTGCGCGTGGCGGCCGCGGGCTACATCCAGATCATTCAGGGCACGCCGCTGCTGGTGCTGATGGGCGTGTGCTTCTTCGGACCCAACATCGCGGGCATCGGCTCCGTGCCCGCGCTGGCGGCGGCGGCGCTGGCCATCACCGTGTACGCCAGCGCCTTCCTCGGCGAAATCTGGCGCGGCTGCATCCAGGCCGTGCCGCGCAGCCAGTGGGAAGCGGCCGAATGCCTGGCGCTCACGCGCATCGAGCGCATGCGCCGCGTGATCCTGCCGCAGGCGCTGCGCATCGCGACGCCACCCACGGTGGGCTTCCTGGTGCAGATCATCAAGAACACGTCGATCGCGTCGCTGGTGGTCGGCTATGCCGAGCTTTCCTACAACGCCAAGGTGCTGAACAACTCGACCTTCCAGCCCTTCCTGTACTTCGGGTGCGCGGTGGTTCTGTATTTCATTCTTTGCTACCCGCTCTCGCGATGGAGTCGCGCCCTTGAAAGGAAGCTCAATGCAGCCCGTGGTTGAACTCAACGACGTCCACAAGCACTTCGGCAAGCTGCATGTGCTCAAGGGCGTGTCGTTCTCGGTCCAGCGCGGGCAGGTGGTGGCGATCATCGGCCAGAGCGGCTCGGGCAAGAGCACGGCGCTGCGCTGCATCGACCGGCTGGAGACCATCGACAGCGGCACCATCCGGTGCTGCGGCCACGCGGTGCACGACCCCGCCCTGAACCTGCGCGCGCTGCGCAAGGACGTGGGGATCGTGTTCCAGAGCTACAACCTGTTCCCGCATCTCACGGTGAAGCAGAACATCACGCTCGCGCCGCAGTCGGTGAAGAAGATGAGCGGCTCGGAAGCCGGCGCCATCGCCATGGAAGTGCTCGAGCGCGTGGGCCTGGCCGAGAAGGCCGATGCCTACCCCGAGCAGCTCTCCGGCGGCCAGCAGCAGCGCGTGGCCATCGCGCGCTCGCTCGCGATGAAGCCGCAGCTCATGCTGTTCGACGAAGTCACCTCCGCGCTCGACCCGCAGCTCACCGGCGAGGTGCTCAAGGTGATGGAGAAGCTCGCCTCCGAAGGCATGACCATGATCCTCGTCACGCACGAGATGGCTTTCGCGCGCGGCGTGGCCGACAAGGTCATCTACATGCACCAGGGGCTGGTGTGGGAGGAGGGCGACGCCAGCATCCTCGGCAATCCGCAGACGCCGGAGCTGCGCCAGTTCATCGGCACCGGGCTTTGAGCCGCGCGCCACCGACACCCGCTTTCATCAACAACTCCAGGAGACCATCGATGACCCGCTCTTTCCTCGCCCGGCGCCGCGGCGCACTGCTTTCCACGCTCGCACTGGCACTGCCGCTCGCCTTCGCGGGCGCATCGGCGCACGCCGACCAGCTCGACACCATCACGGCCGCCAAGAAGATCCGCGTGGCCATCGACCTGGCCGTACCGCCCTACGGCCTGAAGGACGAAAAGCTCAACGCCACCGGCTCCGACGTCGAAACCGCGCGCCTGCTGGCCAAAAGCCTGGGCCTCGAACTGGAGATCGTGCCGACCACCGGCGCCAACCGCATTCCCTTCCTGCAGACCGACAAGGCGGACATCGTGATCTCCAGCATGTCGGTCACGCCCGAGCGCGAGAAGGTGGTCGACTTCTCGGTGCCCTACGCCGCCATCCTGGCCGTGGTGGGCGCGCCCAAGAGCATGAACATCACCGGCCCGGCCGACCTCGCGGGCAAGAAAGTGATCGCCACGCGCGGCACCACCAACGACCAGGAAGTGACGAAGATCCTGCCGGCCGGCGCGCAGATCGTTCGCTTCGACGACGACGCCACCTCCATCACCGCCGTGGTGAGCGGGCAGGCCGACATCTTCGCCACCGCGCCGCCGCTGCTGAAGACCATCAACGACAAGAACCCGGCCAAGCAGATGGAGCCCAAGTTCACCATGAAGGTCAACATGATGGCCATCGGCATGCGCAAGAACGAACCGCGCCTGAAGGCCAGGCTAGACGAGTTCGTGAAGGCGCAGCTCAAGAGCGGCGAGCTCAACACCATCTACAAGAAGTTCCACGGCGCCGACCTGCCGGCCGACGTGACGCGCAACGCGGGCTGATCGCGATGGCGAAGATCGACCGGGTCGAGATCGCGCAGATCGACATCGCGCCGAAGGTCAGGCGCACCGACGCCATCCAGTCCTTCGTGACGCAGGAAACCGTGATGGTCACGGTGCGCTGCGACGACGGCTCGTCGGGCACCGGTTACACATACACCATCGGCACGGGCGGCTCGTCCATCGTGGCGCTGCTGAACGACCACCTGGCGCCGCGGCTGATCGGGCGCGACCCGCAGCAGTACGAGGCCATCTGGCGCGACCTGTTCTTCCACACGCACGCCACCGCCGTGGGCGCGATCACCAGCCTGTCGCTGGCGGCGATCGACACCGCGCTGTGGGACCGCAACGCGCGGGCGGCAGGCTTGCCGCTTTGGAAGCTGGCCGGCGGCGCGCAGCAGCGCGTGCCGGTCTACACCACCGAAGGCGGCTGGCTGCACATCGAGCCCGCGCAGCTGGTGGAGCAGACACTGGCCGCCAAGGCCGACGGCTTCCTGGGCGCGAAGATCAAGGTCGGCAAGCCGCATGTGGCGCAGGACATCGCGCGCCTGTCGGCCGTGCGCGAAGCGGTCGGCGCGGATTTCGAGCTGATGGTGGATGCCAACCAGAGCTTCACCGTGGCCGAGGCCATACGCCGTGCGCGCCAGTACGCGCCGCTCGACCTCGCGTGGTTCGAGGAGCCGATGCCGGCCGAGCATGTGCGCGCGCATGCGCAGCTGCTGGCCAGCACCTCGGTGCCGATCGCGGTGGGCGAATCGATGTACCACCCGTCGCAGTTCGCGGAATACATCCAGCAGGGCGCCTGCTCCATCGTTCAGGCCGACGTGGCGCGGGTGGGCGGCATCACGCCGTGGCTGAAGATCGCGCACCTCGCGGAGGCGCACAACATCGCGATGTGCCCGCACTTCCTGATGGAGCTGCATGTGAGCCTGTGCGCCGCCGTGCCGAATGCGCGCTGGGTCGAATACATCCCGCAGCTCGACGACCTGACGACAAGCCGCCTGCGCATCGAGGACGGGCATGCGGTGGCGCCGGAAACGCCCGGGCTGGGCATCGAGTGGGACGCCGACCAGCTGAAGGCGCGGCGCAAGTTCACGCCGCTGGTGCTGCGCGGCTGAGCCGGCCGGTCAGTCGGCTTCGATCAGGCTGCGCAGCGACTGCAGGTCGCGCGCGATCCAGCCGGCGTCGCGCTCGAAGGCCGCATCGTCCATGTGCGGCTGCCGCAGCAGCGTGAACTGCAGCTCGCAGGCGTCGGGCCCGACGCCGATCACGCGGAACGGCAGGTAGACCTCGGGCACGCCTTCGGGCGTGACCCAATGGTCGAGCACGCCGAAGTCGTTGCGCGGCGCGAAGCGCATGCGGGCGTCGCCGCTCTCGGGCGTGCGCACGATCCAGTGGTCGCCGTGCGGCACCAGCGCGCTCTTCGCAAGGCCGCTGGCCCAGTCGGGCAGGCGCTTCGGATCGGCAGCCAGCACATAGGCGCGGCGCCATTCGCAGGCCACGCGCTGCGTAATGACGCGGGACTGGACGGCAGCACTGCCTTCATTCGTCGTCGATTTCATCGAAGTCGCTCCTGAGTACCTTGGCCACGACGGCGCCCGAGAAACCGCGCGCCATCAGGAATCGCATCTGCTTGGCCCGTTCCTTCGCGTCGGCGGGCGCGGCGTCGAAGCGGCGGCGCCAGAGGGCGGTGGCGCGCTCCACCTCGGTTTCCTGCAGGCTGGCCACCGCTTCGGCGATGGCCTCGGGCGCGATGCCCTTGGCCTGCAGTTCCTGCTTCACCCGCAGCGCGCCGGAGCGGGCCGCGCGCTGGTTGAGCACCGAGGCCACCACGCGCGGCTCGCTGATGAAGTCCTTGGCGGCCAGTTCGTCGAGCGCCTTGGCCAGCGTGCCGGGCTCTTCCTCATGCTTGGCGAGCTTGCGCTCCAGCTCCAGGCGCGAATGCTCGCGCTGGCTCAGCAGGCGCAGTGCGCGGCCTTTGAGGGACGGGGCGTCGAATGCCATGCGCGAACCGCTCGCGCGGCCCGGCAGGGGACCGCGCTGGGGGCTTGTTACTCGCCCTTGTCCGCCTTCTCGGCCTTGGCGGCCTTCTGCGGCTTCTCGGGCGTGGAGCCGGCATCGGCGGCCAGCAGCGGAATGCCCAGCGACTCGCGCACCTTGTTCTCGATCTCGCGCGACAGCTCGGGGTTCTCGCGCAGGAACTCGCGGGCGTTGTCGCGGCCCTGGCCGATCTTCTCGCCGTTGTAGGCGTACCAGGCGCCCGACTTGTCGACGATCTTGGCGGTCACGCCCATGTCGATGATCTCGCCTTCGCGGCTGATGCCTTCGCCAAACAGGATGTCGAACTCCGCCGTCTTGAACGGAGGCGAGACCTTGTTCTTCACCACCTTCACCTTGGTTTCGTTGCCGATGGCCTCGTCGCCCTTCTTGATGGTGCCGATGCGGCGGATATCCAGGCGCACCGAGGCGTAGAACTTCAGCGCGTTGCCGCCGGTGGTGGTTTCGGGCGAACCGAACATCACGCCGATCTTCATGCGGATCTGGTTGATGAAGATGACCATGCAGTTGGTCTTCTTGATGGTGGCGGTGAGCTTGCGCAGCGCCTGGCTCATCAGGCGGGCCTGCAGGCCGGGCAGCGAGTCGCCCATTTCGCCTTCGATTTCGGCCTTGGGCGTGAGCGCGGCGACCGAGTCGACCACGATCAGGTCCACCGCGCCCGAGCGCACCAGCGAATCGACGATTTCGAGGGCCTGCTCGCCGGTGTCGGGCTGGCTGATCAGCAGGTCGGACAGGTTGACGCCGAGCTTCTGGGCGTATTGCACGTCGAGGGCGTGTTCTGCGTCGACGAAGGCGCAGGTGCCGGCCTGCTTCTGCATGGCGGCGATGACCTGCAGCGTGAGCGTGGTCTTGCCCGAGGATTCAGGGCCGTAGATTTCGATGACGCGGCCGCGCGGCAGGCCGCCGACGCCCAGCGCGATGTCCAGGCCCAGCGAACCGGTGGAGACCACCTGGATGTCTTCCAGCGCCTCGCCTTCGCCGAGCCGCATGATCGTGCCCTTGCCGAACTGCTTTTCGATCTGGGCCAGCGCGGCTTGCAGCGCCTTGGCTTTTTCACTGTTGGCGACCGAGATGCTTGCGCCCTTGACGACTGCGTCCATGTGGAAACTCCTTGAATATCAACGGTTTGTGTCTGGTTTCACCCATCTGATTTTAACCACAGGCTGGATGCTTGAACAGTAGTGTAGGGGCTGATGCCGCTGCGTAAACCTGTTTTTTGGTCAGTTTGCTTTACCATTTGGCGCATGAGCGAAACCGCCTTTCCGACCGATCCCGACGCCTGGCGGCAGACCCACCTGGGCCGCCTGCTGGGCCACGCCATGCGCCGTTTCGACGAGCGCGTGCTGGAGCTGATGGCGCACGACGTCGACGTGCCGCTGGCGTTGTCGAACCTCGCGGCGCGTGCGCAGGTGAGCGCGGCGCACATCCACATCACCCGGCACCTGGCGCGCGAGGGCTCGCGCCTCACCGAGCTGGCCGAGCGCGCCGGCATGACCAAGCAGGCGATGGGCGCCCTGGTGGACCAATGCGAGGCCTGGGGCCTGGTCACGCGCGGCCCCGATCCGCTCGACGCGCGGGCCCGGCGGGTGCTGTTCACGGCCGACGGGCTGGCCTGGCTCGACGCCTTCCACGGCGCGGTGACGCAGGCCGAGCGCGAGTTCCGCAGCAGCGTGGGCGACGACATCGCCACCGTGGTAACCATCGGACTGGAAGCCTATACAGCGGGCTAGACTTCGAGGCAGAGACAAACGTCGACGGCGCCGCCGGGCGCCCGACACCCAAACAGGCCGGAGGTGGCGCATATGCGGATTCTGATTGCCGAAGACGACCAGGTGCTGGCCGATGCCCTGCTGCGCAGCCTGCGCACCTCGGGCGCGGCGGTCGACCACGTGGCCAACGGCTCGCAGGCTGACACCGCGCTCATGACCCATGACGAATTCGACCTGCTGATCCTCGACCTCGGGCTGCCCAGCCTGCACGGCATCGAGATCCTCAAGCGCCTGCGCGCGCGCGGTTCGCAGCTGCCGGTGCTGGTGCTGACAGCGGCCGACAGCGTGGAAGAGCGCGTCAAGGGCCTGGACAACGGCGCCGACGACTACATGGCCAAGCCCTTCAGCCTGCAGGAACTCGAGGCCCGCGTGCGCGCCCTCACGCGCCGCGGCATGGGCACCACCAGCAACGCGATCCGCCACGGCCCGCTGGTGTACGACCAGGCCGGCCGCGTGGCCACCATCGACGGCAAGATGATCGAGCTGTCGGCGCGCGAACTCGGCCTGCTCGAAGTGCTGCTGCAGCGCGCCGGCCGGCTGGTGAGCAAGGACCAGCTGGTCGACCGCCTCTGCGAATGGGGCGAGGAGGTGAGCCTCAACGCGATCGAGGTGTACATCCACCGGCTGCGCAAGAAGATCGAGAAGGGCCCGGTGCGCATCGCCACGGTGCGCGGGCTGGGCTACTGCCTCGAGAAGATCCAGAACTGATGCCCCTTTTCATGCGCGAAGCCTGGGAGCGAGCCCGGTGAAGCTTTTCCAGCGCGCGCAGCGCTCGCTGTTCGGCGAGATCCTCGACTGGATGCTCACGCCGCTGCTGCTGCTGGTGCCGGTGAGCATCGGCGTCACCTGGCTGGTGGCGCAGGGCATCGCCAACGCGCCCTTCGACCGCGCGCTCGAGCACAACGTGAAGGCGCTGGCCGAACTGGTGACGGTGAAGGAAGGGCACACGCAGTTCGTGCTCTCGCAGTCGGCGCGCGAGATCCTGCGGGCCGACGATGCAGGCCACGTCTACTACCAGCTGCTCGACGGCCATGGCACGCTGCTGAGCGGCGAGCGCGACATTCCCCAGCCCGGCCTCGACGAGCCGCTGCCGCCCAACCAGGTGTTCCTGCACAACAGCGACGTGCACGGCCAGCCGGTGCGCGTGGCATCGATGTGGCTGGCCAGCGGCAGCGACGACGTGCCGCCCTCGCTGCTGCAGCTGGCCGAGACGCGCGAGAAGCAGTCGGTGCTGGCGGCCGAGATCATCAAGGGCGTGCTGCTGCCGCAGTTCGCGATCCTGCCGCTGGCGGTGCTGCTGATCTGGCTGGCGCTGGTGCGCGGCATCAAGCCGCTGTCGGTGGTGGAGGCGCGCATCCGCGAGCGGCGCCCCGGCGACCTGAGCCCGCTCGACGAATCGTCGGTGCCGCTCGAAGTGGTGCCGCTGGTGTCTTCGGTGAACGAGCTGCTGGACAAGCTCAACGATTCCATCGGCACGCAGAAGCGCTTCCTGGCCGACGCGGCGCACCAGCTCAAGACGCCGCTGGCGGGCCTGCGCATGCAGGCCGACCTGGCGCAGCGCGAAGGCGCCAACGCCGACGAGCTGAAGCAGTCGCTCAAGCAGATCGGCCGCGCCAGCAAGCGCGCCACGCACACGGTGAACCAGCTGCTGTCGCTGGCGCGCGCCGAAGGCAACAGCGCCAACGTGCACCACCAGCCCTGCGACCTGGCGCGGCTCACCATCGAGGTGGTGCGCGAGGCGGTGCCGCGGGCCATCGAGAAGCGCATCGACCTGGGCTACGACGGCGCCGAGGCGGGCGCGCCCGGCGTGATGTTCGACGGCAACCAGACGCTGCTGAAGGAGCTGGTGCGCAACCTCGTCGACAACGCGCTGAACTACACGCCATCGACGCCGGAGCGCCCGGGCCTGATCACCGTGCGCGTGCTGGCCGACCCCTTCGGCCACGTGCTGCTGCTGCAGGTGGAGGACAACGGCCCCGGCATCGCCGAGGCCGACCGCGAGCTGGTGTTCGAGCCTTTCTACCGTGTGCTCGGCAACGAGGCCGATGGCTCCGGGCTGGGGCTGCCGATCGTGCGCGAGATCGCGAACCAGCACCGCGCGCAGGTGAGGCTGGAGGATGCGCATCCCGGCAAGCATCCGCCGGGGGCGCTCTTCACGGTGCGCTTCGAGGCCGAGGCGCCTGTCTGAGCCTGATGGTCAGGGGGAGGGCGCGGGCGCGGCAGCTGCGGGGGCCGGGGTCGGAGCCGGAGCCGGCGCGGCAGGCTTCGCGTCGTTGCGGATCTGCAGCCACTCGGGCCGGATCTGCCGCGCGAGACGCTGCGGCTCGCGCTCGTTGAGCCCCGCCGGCGCCAGGCCGAAGCCGGCGAGATCGCCGCGCGCCCACAGGAAGTAGCCGGCGTTGGCCAGCAGCAATACGACGAGCAGGAGACGCAGCTTCATGCGGATCGGCCGGTCAGAACGCCATGCCGCGAGGGCGCACGCTCACTTCGTCGCTCGATATGAGCTGCAGCCCCGCGTCGGTGCGCACTTGCAGTTCGCCGCCCCAGGCCACGCCTTCGCACAGGCCGGTGGTGCCGTCGCTGAGCGCCACTTCACGGCCGCGCAGCACGTCGCGCGCGGCAAAGCGTTCGGCAAAAGGCGCGAAGCCGCGCGCCTCGAAATCCAGCACGGCCTGCACGAGCGGCGGGGCCAGCTCGCCCAGCACCTCGGGCGCGCTGGCATCGGGGCGCCACTGGCGCAGCCAGGCCGGCGGGGTGCGCATGCCGTCGGCATCGCGCGCGCCGATGTTCACGCCGATGCCGATCACGAGGTAGCGCGACGCATCGGGCCGGCCGCTGGACGGCAGTGCGGTCTCGATGAGGATGCCGACCAGCTTGCTGTCGTTGACCCACACGTCGTTGGGCCACTTGAGGCCGACCTTGTGTGCGCCGGAGGGGTCGAGGCTCTCGGCCACGCTGACACCCACGGCCAGCGACAGGCCGGACCAGTCGGCGGGCGCCAGCGGCAGGCCCAGCGAGAACAGCAGGGAGGCCGATGCTTCCTGCCGCGGTGCGCTCTGCCAGGGCCGGCCCAGCCGGCCGCGGCCGGCCGTCTGGTGCTCGGCCACGAGCAGCACGGGCTCGACACGCCCGGCGCGCGCACGGCGCATCAGCTCGGTGTTGGTGGAATCGATCTCGGCCACGGCCTCGACGGTGAAGCCGGGCAGCAGCGGGGCGACCGCCGCGGCGATCCGGTCTTCGAACCAGTCGGCGGTGGTGCTGCCCATGTTCAGTCCTTCCCGGACTTGTCCTTCCTGGCGGATTTTTTCTTTTCAGCCTTCTTGCCGGCCTTCTTTTCGGCCTTCTTGGCTTCTTTCTTTTCGGCCTCTTTTTTCTCGGCCTTCTTCTTCTCGGCTTTCTTTTTGTCTTTCTTCTTCTTTTTCTTTTCTTCGTCCTCATCCTTGGGCGTCAGCAGCGTGCCGCGGCACTGCTCGGAGCCGCACCAGCAAGGGAATTCGGACAGAAGCTTCGGCGTGTACGGCTCGTCGATGATCAGGCCGTAGTCGTAGTTGAGCTCTTCGCCTGCAGCGATGTTGCGCAGCGCCTTGATATAAACGCGCCCATCGACCTCGTCCGCCTCGCAGTTCGGTTCGCACGAGTGGTTGATCCAGCGCGCGTCGTTGCCCTTGACGTTGCCGTCGATCACACGCCCGTCGTCGATGTGGAAGTAGAAGGTGTGGTTGGGCTGGGCCGGGTCGTGCGGATGGCGGCGCAGCGCTTCCTTCCAGCTGATGATCTCGCCCTTGTATTCGATCAGCGTTTCGCCTTCGGCCAGGTCCTGCACCGCGAACACGCCGTTGCCGTGGACATCGGAGCGCCGCATCTGGATTCGGCGACCGGCGGAAAGTGGGGTTTTGGAAGGCATCGCCGAAGTCTGTTAGTTTGAATATGCACACATGCGCGTGTGCGCGTGCGCACGCGGGAAGCCGCAGATTGTATGTGGCCCCCACGCTCCCGCACTGCGTGTCGTCGCTGCCCCCCGAGGGGGCCGCAGGCCGCCTTGAGGCGGCTCGGCGGCGGCCTGAGAACTTTTTAGGAATTGTTGATGAAGACCTTGGTAATCGCAGAAAAGCCGTCGGTGGCGCAGGACATCGTCCGCGCCCTCACGCCGGTGGCCGGCAAATTCGACAAACATGACGAGCATTTCGAGAACGACAGCTATGTCGTGACCAGCGCTGTCGGTCACCTGGTCGAAATCCAGGCGCCCGAGGAATTCGACGTCAAGCGGGGCAAGTGGAGTTTTGCCAACCTGCCCGTGATTCCGCCGCACTTCGACCTGAAGCCGGTCGACAAGACCAAGACGCGCCTGAACGCGGTGGTCAAGCAGGCCAAGCGCAAGGACGTGACGCAGCTCATCAACGCATGCGACGCGGGGCGCGAGGGCGAGCTGATCTTCCGCCTGATCGAGCAGTACGCCGGCGGCAAGTCGGGGCTGAACAAGCCGGTCAAGCGGCTGTGGCTGCAGTCGATGACGCCGCAGGCCATCCGCGACGGCTTCGACGCGCTGCGCACCGAAAAGCAGATGCAGGGCCTGGCCGACGCCGCGCGCTCGCGCTCCGAGGCCGACTGGCTGGTGGGCATCAACGGCACGCGCGCCATGACCGCATTCAATTCGCGCGACGGCGGCTTCTTCCTCACGACCGTGGGCCGCGTGCAGACGCCGACGCTCTCCGTCGTGGTGGAGCGCGAGGAACAGATCCGCAAGTTCGTCTCGCGCGACTACTGGGAAGTCCACGGCAGCTTCGCGGCCGAGGCCGGCGAGTACCCCGGCAAGTGGTTCAACCCCGACTGGAAGAAGGCCAACGCGCCGCTCCTGGCCAACGGCGAACCCGACCCCGAACAGCGCGCCGACCGCGTGTGGAACGAGCAGGAAGCCCGCGCCATCGCCGACGCCTCGCGCGGCAAGCCCGCCACCGTCACCGAAGAAAGCAAGCCCACCACGCAGGCTTCGCCGATGCTGTTCGACCTGACCTCGCTGCAGCGCGAGGCCAACGGCCGCTTCGGCTTCAGCGCCAAGACCACGCTGGCGCTGGCGCAGAGCCTGTACGAGCGCCACAAGGCGCTGACCTACCCGCGTACCGATTCGCGTGCGCTGCCGGAAGACTATCTTCCCGTCGTCAAGCAGACCATGGGCATGCTCGCCAACAGCGGCATGAAGCACCTGGCGCCGTTCGCCAAGCAGGCGGTCGACGGCAACTACGTGAAGCCCAACAAGCGCATCTTCGACAACGCCAAGGTGTCGGATCACTTCGCCATCATCCCGACGCTGCAGGCCCCCAGCGGCCTGAGCGAGGCCGAGCAGAAGCTGTACGACTTCGTGGTGCGCCGCTTCCTGTCGGTGTTCTTCCCGAGCGCCGAATACCAGGTCACCACGCGCATCAGCACGGTGGAGCAGGGCGGCAGGAAGTACCCCTTCCGCACCGACGGCAAGGTGCTGGTGAAGCCGGGCTGGCTCGCCATCTACGGCAAGGAAGCCCAGGACGACGAGAAGGAAGACGACAAGGACGGCAAGCGCCTCGTGCCGGTGAAGCCGGGCGAGATCGTGAAGACCGAGTCCGCCGACATCAAGGGCCTGAAGACGCGCCCGCCGGCGCGCTACTCCGAAGCCACGCTGCTCGGCGCGATGGAAGGCGCGGGCAAGACCATCGACGACGACGAGCTGCGCGAAGCCATGCAGGAGAAGGGCCTGGGCACGCCAGCCACGCGCGCGGCCACCATCGAAGGCCTGATCACCGAGAAATACATGCTGCGCGAAGGCCGCGAGCTGATTCCCACGGCCAAGGCCTTCCAGCTCATGACGCTGCTGCGCGGCCTGGGCGTGGAAGAACTCTCCAAGGCCGAGCTCACCGGCGAGTGGGAATACAAGCTCGCGCAGATGGAGAAGGGCGCGCTCAGCCGCGACGCCTTCATGCGCGAGATCGCCGAGATGACGGAGCACATCGTCAAGAAGGCGAAGGAATACGACCGCGACACCGTGCCGGGCGACTACGCCACCCTGCAGACGCCGTGCCCCAACTGCGGCGGCATCGTGCGCGAGAACTACCGCCGCTACGCCTGCACCGGCAAGAGCGGCACCGGGGAGGACGCCTGCGGCTTCTCGTTCGGCAAGTCGCCGGCCGGGCGCACCTTCGAGGTGGCCGAGGCCGAGGCGCTGCTGCGCGACAAGCACATCGGCCCGCTGGAGGGCTTCCGCTCCAAGGCCGGCTGGCCCTTCACTTCCGAGATCGTCATCAAGTTCGACGACGAGGCCAAGAACTGGAAGCTGGAGTTCGACTTCGGCGACGACAAGAACGCCGACACCGGCGAGATCGTCGACTTCAGCGACCAGGACACCGTGGGCCCGTGCCCGGTGTGCGGCGCGCCGGTGTTCGAGCACGGCAGCAACTACGTCTGCGAGAAGTCGGTGCCCACCAATGCGCAACCCACGCCAACCTGCACCTTCAAGACCGGCAAGATCATCCTGCAGCAGCCGGTGGAGCGCGCGCAGATGGAAAAGCTGCTGGCCACCGGCAAGACCGACCTGCTCGACAAGTTCGTGAGCATGCGCACGCGCCGCGCCTTCAAGGCCTTCCTAACCTGGAACGCCGAAGAGGGCAAGGTGACCTTCGAGTTCGCGCCGCGCGAAGGGGGCAGCAAGTTCCCGCCGCGCAAGACCTTCGGCAAGGCCGCGCCTGCGGGCAAGACGGCGGCAGCCAAGAAGGTGGCGGCGAAGAAGACGCCCGCCGCCAAGAAGGCACCGGCCGCGAAGAAGGCCGCCGCGCCGCGCAAGCCTGGCGCGGGCCTGAAGCCCAGCGAGTCGCTGGCCGCGGTGATCGGCGCCGAACCGGTGGCGCGCACCGAGGTCATCAAGAAGCTGTGGGACTACATCAAGGCCAACGGCCTGCAGGACGCGACCAACAAGCGCGCGATCAATGCCGACGCCAAGCTCAAGCCGGTGTTCGGCAAGGACCAGGTGACGATGTTCGAACTCGCGGGCATCGTGGGCAAGCACCTCTCGGCGACCTGAGCCATGCGGCGCAGACACTTCGCAGCGAGCGTGGCCCTGGCGGCCGTCGCGACGCTGGGCGGCGCCGGCATGGCGCATGCCGCCGCGTGGCCCGACAGGCCGGTCAAGCTGGTGGTGCCGTTCCCGCCGGGACAGGCCACCGACATCTTCGCCCGCGCGATGGCCGAGCAGCTCGGCAGGCGGCTGGGCCAGCCGGTGATCGTCGACAACAAGGCCGGCGCCGGCAGCAACATCGGCACCGAGTTCGTGGTGCGCTCGCAGCCTGACGGCTACACGCTGGTGGTGGCGGGCAGCGCGATGGCGGTGAACCAGACGCTCTACGCCAAGCCGGGCTTCGATCCGCGCAAGGACCTTGTCGGCATCTCGCTCATCGCGAAGGTGCCGCTGGTGTTCCTGGCCACGCCGGAGAGCGGCATCCGCACGCTGGCCGAGCTCACCGCGCGCGCCAAGGCGGAACCCGGCCGGCTGAGCTACGCGAGCGCCGGCATCGGCGGCACGCAGCATCTGTCGGGCGAGATGTACAAGTCGGCCGCGCATGTGTTCATCACGCACATTCCGTACCGCGGCAGCGGCCCGGCGCAGTCGGACTTCCTGGGCAACCAGGTGCCGCTGATGATCGACTCGGTGACGGCCGCGCTGCCGCACATCAAGTCGGGCAAGGCGGTAACGCTGGCGGTCACGTCGGCCACGCGCTCGTCGCAGCTGCCCGAGGTGCCCACGGTGGCCGAAAGCGGCGTGGCCGGCACGAAGAACTTCGAGGCGGTGGGCTGGCTCGGCCTGATGGCGCCGCGCGGCACGCCGCCCGAAATCGTCGAGCGCCTCAACCACGAGGTGACGGACATCCTCAAGAGCGAGCAGATGGCGCGCTTCATCCGCGAGCGCGGCTCCGAGCCGGCGCCCACCACGCCGGCGGAGTTCGACCGCTTCGTGGCGAGCGAGATCCGCCTGTGGGGCGCCGCGGTGAAGGCTTCGGGCGCCAAGCCCGAATGAGCCGTTCGACCTAGCAGGGCTCAGGCGGGCGCCTGCGCCTCTTTGGCGCGGTCGACCTCCGCCAGCAGCCAGCTGCGGAAATGATCGAGCGTGGCCAGCTGGCCGCGCCCTTCCGGATAGCAGAACCAGTAGCCCTCGTTGCCCCGGTAGCCGCCGCCCGGCAGCGGCTCGTCCACCAGCCCCGAGGAAATTTCGTCCTGCACCAGGCAGCGCGGCACCAGCGCCACGCCCATGCCGACCATCACCGCGCGGATCATGGTCTGGAACTGGTCGAACTGCGGGCCGGCCAGCGGGTCGAGCCCGCGCACGCCGTGCGTCTCGCTCCAGTGCAGCCACGACTGCGGCACCGTGACGTGGCGCAGCAGCGTGCAGCGTGCCACGTCCTGCGGCGTGCGGATGGCGACTTCGGCCTGCGCGGCGCGCGGCGCGATCAGCGCCACGTCACGCCCCGCGAGGTAGTGCGATTGCGCGCCGGGCCAGTGGCCGTCGCCGAAAAGAATGGCGCAGTCGAGCTCGGGCCGCTCGAAGTCGTAGCCGTGCACGAAGGGCACGAAATGCAGCGTGATCTGCGGATGGGCGCGCTGGAAGTCGGGCAGCCGCGGAATCAGCCACTTGGCGCCGAAGGTGGGCAGGGTGGACAGGTGCAGCGCGCCGCCGCCGTCGCCGCTGGTGATGAGCTCCAGCGTGGCCGCCTCCAGCTGCGCGAGCAGCGAGCGCACCGTCTTCTCGTAGCGCTCGCCGGCCGGCGTGAGCGCCAGTCGCTTGCGGTTGCGCTCGAACAGCGGCGCGCCGATCCAGCGCTCGAGCTCCTGCACCTGCTTGCTGACCGCGCCCTGCGTGAGGTGCAGCGCCTCGGCCGCGCGCGAGACGCCGCCGAAGCGCACCACGGTGGAAAAGGCCCGCAGCAGGTTCAGCGGAGGATTGAGACGGCGCAGCGACATGGCAGGATGCCCATTAAAACATTCCAGATCAGAATGTTAGCTGGTCTATCCTTTGCTTCTGAAGTGAGGCGAAATCGCTCCTTCTCACTCAATGCACATTGGAATCCACCCCATGCAACGTCGTCATTTCATCTCCGCGCTGGCCGCTGCTTCCATCCTTCCAGGAATATCCTTTGCCCAGGGCAAGCCCATTCGCCTGGTCGTTCCGTTCCCGCCCGGCGGCGCCACCGACATCACGGCGCGCGTGCTCGGCGAGCCCGTGGCCAAGATCCTTCAGCAGCCGGTGGTCATCGACAACCGCGCCGGTGCCGGCGGCTCCATCGGCATGGCCGAGCTGGCCCGCGCCACGCCGGACGGCCTGACCTTCGGCATCGCCACCCTGTCCACGCACGGCGTGAACCCGGCCGTGTACCAGAAGCTGCCGTACGACCCGATCAAGGGCTTTGCCGCCGTGACCGAGATCGTCAAGGCGCCGGGCGTGATCGTCATCAACCCGGCGAAGCTGCCGGTGGCCAGCTTCGCCGAGCTGGTGAAGTACCTCAAGGCCAATCCGGGCAAGGTGTCTTACGCCTCGCCGGGCAACGGCACCATCGGCCACATGTGGGGCGAGCTGTTCAAGAGCAGCACCGGAACCTCGATGGTGCACATCCCCTACCGCGGTGCGGGCCCGGCCATCAACGACGTGCTCGCGGGCGAAGTGCCGGTGTACTTCGACCAGGTGGCTTCCTCGCTGCCGCACGTGAAGGCGGGCAAGCTGAAGGCGCTGGCCGTGTCGTGGAACGGCCGCCTCGACGTGCTGCCCGACGTGCCCACCTACGGCGAGCTGGGCTATCCGGCCAACAACGACCCGTCGTGGTTCGGCATGATCGCGCCCGCCGGCACGCCGGCCGAGCTGGTGCTGCGCATGCAGCAGGCCGTGGCCACCGCGCTGAAGGACGCCTCGGTGCGCGAGCGCCTGGCGCTGCAGGGCCTGTACGCATCGGGCACCACGCCGGCGCAGTTCACCAAGCAGATCGCCAGCGAGATCGACAAGATGAAGAAGGTGGCCGAATTCGCACGCGTGCGATTGGACTGAGCCCGGCCTGCCTATGCATCCAGTCCTGAAACTGATTCAAACCCGCGCCCAGGTGACGAGCGTTGCCGGGAACACGCCGCTGGTGCTGGACTCCCCGCACAGCGGCACCGTCTACCCCGAGGACTTCGGCACGGTGCGCGACCTCGCGACGCTGCGCCGCGCCGAGGACACGCACGTGGAAAAGCTCTACGCCTTCGCCCCGCCGATGGGCGTGGCCTGGGTGGAAGCGCACTTTCCGCGCAGCTACCTGGACGCCAACCGCGACACCACCGAGATCGACACCACGATGCTGCAGGGCGAGTGGACCGACCCGGTCTCCACCGACCCGCGCGTGCTGTCGAAGGTGCGCCTGGGCAAGGGGCTGATCTGGAAGCTCACCGACGAAGGCCTGCCCATCTACGACCGGCAATTGCCGGTGGAAGAGGTGCGCCAGCGCATCGACACCTGCTGGCGCCCGTATCACGCGGCGGTGGCGCAGGCCATCGACGAGGCGCATGCGCGCCACGGCTACAGCATCCACATCAACTGCCACTCGATGCCGGCCATCGCGGCCAGCCATGCCACCGACTTCCCGGGCCTGGCGCATGCCGACTTCGTGATCGGCGACCGCGACGGCAGCACCGCCGACCCGGCGCTGTCGCGCAAGATCTGCGAGCACCTGCGCGGCTTCGGCTACAGCGTGGACTACAACCACCCCTACAAGGGCGTGGAGCTGGTGCGCCGCAACGGCGACCCGGCAGGCCACCGGCACAGCATCCAGGTGGAGATCAACCGCAAGCTCTACATGGACGAGACCACGCTGGCGCTGGACGAGGCCGGCGCCGCGCGGCTGCAGGGGCACCTGCGCTCGCTGGTCGAGATGCTGCTGGCGACGGACCCGCGCTGAGCGGCCCGCCGCAGGCCAACAACCCTGCCGGCCCCGGTGTGTTGTTACACGAGGGGCCGGGCCGGCGGCCTATAGTGGAAACGGTCATGACCCACCACACCTCTTGGAGTTTCCAGTGAAGCCATTCATTGCAGCCGTTCTTGCCGTCGCGATGGGCGCGCTCGTCGCGGGTTGCGCGGGCACCGGCTCGGCCGGCAGCGCCAATGCATCGAGCGCCGCCACACCCACGGGCGGCAGCGGCGTCACCGTGTTCGGCACCATCGACGCCGGCGTCTCCGGCACGAAGAACAGCTCGCGCTGATTCAGCGCGCCACGTCCCTTCTTCGGGCCGTCCATCGGCCGCCACGTCCGAGGCGGCCTCGAGCACGCCCACCCACTCGGCCAGGAAACGGTCGTACATCTCGCGGTGCGCCTCGACCTGCGCGTCGATCACCGCATCGACGATCTCCCGCAGCGGCCACGGTCTCGCGGATGGTGATGGGAGCGCGGCCTCAGCGCCGCAGCAGTGCCTGCTTCAGCAGGCGCGCGGCGCGGTTGCGGATGCGCCCGGGCATGCCGCGCATGCTGCTCGTGCGCGGCGCCACGCGCGCGGTGGCGCAGGCCCAGAGGAAGTCGTGCAGGATGGGCGTGTCGTCGACCGTCTCGGTACTGCCGTACTTGTGGAACTCGGGGTGCCACTGGGTCGCGGCGATGTAGCTGCGGCCGCGATCGGCCCGGCGCCGGATGGCCTCGGGCACGCGGTCGGGCAGGCTCCAGGCCTCGATGTCGAAGCCGGGCGCGATGTCCTTCACGCCCTGGTGGTGGATGCTGTTCACCCGCGCGGTCTTCAGGTCGGGGTAGAGCTTCGACAGCCGGGTGCCCTGCACCAGCTCGATCTGGTGGAAGTTCTGGTCGTAGGTGACCGGGTCGCGGTGCTTGAGCGTCTCGGGGTGCCCGTGCTGCGCCTCGATGTCCTGGTAGAGCGTGCCGCCGAAGGCCACGTTGATGAGCTGCAGCCCGCGGCACACGCCGAAGATGGGCTTGCCGGCCTGCTCGAAGGCTTCGACCAGCGCCAGGTCGTAGAGGTCGCGGATGCGGTCGCCGATCCATGCGTCCTTCAGCGGCACCTCGCCGTAGCTGCCGGGCCAGACGTCGGCGCCGCCGTGCATCACCACGCCGTCGAGCCATTCGGCGTAGTGCGACAGCTTGGTGTCGCCGCGCGCGGTTTCGCCCGTGGGGCAGGGCACCATCACCACCATGGCGCCGGCGGACATGAGCCAGTGCGCGATCGATTGCTCGACGTACTGCAGCGTCTTGTTGGTGAAGAGCGATCGGGCGGGGTCGGCATGCGAGAAGCAGGCGGACAGGCCGATCTTGAGCCGGGCGGAAACAGGTTGTGTCATCGCGGGACTGTCGACGGAGCGAACCGGACGGGTGATGCGAAAAGGAAAATCCATTGTGGCTCGTTGGCCTCTCGCACGGGGTCGGACGACACGCCAAGTATGCTTTCAACGCGACGCCCACGAACAAGGAAGACAAACCGATGAAGACAATCAAGGGTCCGGCCATTTTTCTCGCCCAGTTTGCGGGCGACACGGCACCGTTCAACACGCTCGACGGCATTGCGGGCTGGGCCGCCGGGCTTGGCTACAAGGGCGTGCAGATTCCCAGCTGGGACGCCCGCCTGTTCGACCTGAAGAAGGCGGCCGAAAGCAGGACCTACTGCGACGAAGTGAAAGGCACGCTGGCGAAGCACGGCCTGGAGATCACCGAGCTCTCGACCCACCTGCAGGGCCAGCTGGTGGCTGTGCACCCGGCCTACGACGCGGGCTTCGACGGCTTCGCGGCGCCCGAGGTGCGCGGCGATCCGGCCAGGCGCCAGCAATGGGCGGTGCAGCAGCTGCACTTGGCGGCCAAGGCATCGGCCAACCTGGGCCTCACGGCGCATGCGACCTTCTCGGGCGCGCTGGCCTGGCCGTATCTCTATTCGTGGCCGCCGCGCCCGCCGGGACTCATCGAGGAAGCCTTCGACGAGCTCGCGCGCCGCTGGCGGCCGATCCTCGATGCCTTCGACGCGGCGGGCGTGGACGTGGGCTACGAGATCCACCCCGGCGAAGACCTGCACGACGGCGTGAGCTACGAGATGTTCCTGGAGCGCGTGAACAACCATCCGCGCGCCTGCCTGCTGTACGACCCGAGCCACTTCATGCTGCAGCAGCTCGACTACCTGGCCTACATCGACCACTACCACGAGCGCATCAAGATCTTTCACGTGAAGGACGCCGAGTTCAACCCGACCGGCAAGCAGGGCGTGTACGGGGGCTTCCAGAGCTGGATCAACCGCGCCGGGCGCTTCCGCTCGCTGGGCGACGGGCAGGTGAACTTCAAGGCCATCTTCTCGAAGATGGCGCAGTACGACTTCCCGGGCTGGGCGGTACTGGAATGGGAGTGCTGCATCAAGCACCCCGAAGACGGCGCACGCGAGGGTGCGAAGTTCATTGCCGACCACATCATCCGCGTGGCCGACCGGGCCTTCGACGACTTCGCCGCGGGCGGCGTGGACGTGGCGGCCAACCGGCGGATGCTCGGGCTGGGCTGAAATCTTCAGCGGTGCAGCGGGCAACCGTTGCGCTCGCTGCGGTAGTCCGACGAAGCCGCATACGCCGCCTTGCGCGCGCGCATCACGTTGCCCAGCGGCCGATGCGCGGCCAGCGCATGCCAGGGGTTGAAGGCCATGCCGTCGTCGATCTCGCGCGCCAGCGCCTCGCTCCAGCCTTCCTGCGGATCGGCCGTGATGCGCGCGACGGCAATGAACGGGCTGAGCGCCTGCGGCCATTCGACCGATGCGTCTTCGACCGGCATGCGTTCCAGGTCCACGCACAGCTGCACGCGCAGTTCCCACACGGCGGGGTTCGCGCGGATGAAATCGGCCACCGCCTCGCGCGTGCCGTCGGGCTTGCCGGCGAGGTCGAGCGGCGCGTTCTCCAGCGCCAGCAGCGCCGGGGAAACAGGCGCCAGCTGCAGCTTGGCGATATAGGCGCCATAGCGGATCGGCACCTGCGTGAAGAAGGTGGCGCCGAGCGGGTGCGTCTCCGCATGGCCGCCGAGTGCGATCAGCGTGCCGCTCTGGCCGCCGAAAGTCTCGACCGCCTTCTCGACGCCCTGCAGCACGCCAGACAGCACGCGCTTGGCGTTCGGCGCCTTGTCGGTGGTGCCCGCGAGCAGCTTCAGGGTGCGCAGGAAGCCCTTGGCGTCGGGCGCGGAGAACACCGGTCCGTCGACGAACAGGAAGTCCTGCGTGGAGCCGCCTTCGGCACCGTCGACGCGCGGACCTTCCACGCCGAGGACCTTCAGGGCCATGCCGCGCGGCAGCGAGACGCGGTCGTCGAGCACCTCGGCGGGCGGCGTCGACAGCCGCATGACGACCGGGTAGCGGCGCGCCGACGCGAAGAGGCCCTGCGCCAGCGTTTCGGGCAGGCCGTCGAGCACGCTCAGTTCGCCGCGCAGCAGGCCGTGGCTCTTGGCGTGCACCGCGCGCATGGCATGGCCGGTGTGGTCGGCCATGGTTTTCTCCATGTCGACGAGCGTGGCCACCAGGTCGGTCTGCGTCTGCGCCTCGTCGTCGCGGAAGGTTTCCACGGCGGGGTCGTAGCGCACGGGGGTTGCTGAAGAGAGTGCGGTCGTGTTCATGCCTCGATTGAGCGCAGTGGCCCGCGCAACGGCTGTAGGAGCGCGACGCCATCGCGTGCGCTCGAATGCCTGCGTGGGCGGGCTTACAGCAGTTGCACCAGGCGCTGGATGGCGCCGTCGATCTGCGCTTCGCCGATCAGCCCGTAGCCGAACGACAGCCCGTTGGGCACGTCGGGCGCGTGCGGATCGAGCGCGAAGCGCGAGAGCGGCGGCAGCACGATGCCGGCCGCCGCGGCGCGCTCGACCACCACGTCGGCCCGCGTCGGGCCGTGCAGCCAGGCCGACAGGTGCAGCCCGGCGTTGGATGGAATCGCCTCAAGCCGCCCGCCGCCGTGCCGCGCCAGTGCTTCGAGCAGGGCGGTGCGCCGCGCGCCGTACAGCTTGCGCATCTTGCGGATGTGCCGGGCCAGGTGCCCCTCGGCAATGAAGGCCGCGAGTGCTTCCTGCCCCAGCACCGGGCCGTGCCAGTCGGCGAGTTCGCGCGCCCGCACCAGCGCCGCGCGGGCCCATGGCGGCGCGACCACGAAGCCCAGGCGCAGCGCGGGAAAGAGGCTCTTGGAAAAAGTGCCGACGTAGAACACCGACTCGGCGCGGTCCAGCGTCTGCAGTGCATCGAGCGGCCGGCCGGCGAAGCGGAATTCGCTGTCGTAGTCGTCTTCCACCACGACCGCATTGCGTGCCCGCGCAAAGGCCAGCAGTGCGGCGCGCCGCTGCGGCGACATCGCCACGCCGGTGGGGAACTGGTGCGACGGCGTCACGCAGATCACGCGCGCCTCGGGCGGAATGCGCTCGACGCACAGGCCCTCGGTGTCGGTCGGCACGGTGACCACTTTCGCGCCCGCGGCCAGCATCGCTTCGCGCAGCGAGGGATAGAACAACTGCTCGACCGCGACCACGGTGCGCCCCGGCACGACCAGGATGCGCGCAAGCAGCCCGAAGGCCTGCTGCGCGCCGGCCGTGACGACGATGTCGCCGGCTGTGCAGCCCACCGCGCGGGTGAACGACACATGCCGCGCGATCGCCTCGCGCAGTGCCTGCTGGCCCTGCGGGTCGGCGTAGTCGGCGGTCTGCCGCGCAACGCGGCGCAGCGCTCGGTCGGACAGGCGGCGCCAGATGTCGAAAGGGAAGGCGCTCACGTCGGGCAGGCCGACGCGGAAGTCGTCGCGCGCGGCTTGCGGCTGCAGCGTCGGCGCGAGATCGGCGCCGGGCACGTGCAGCGGCACCAGCCGGGAATCGCGCCCGGCCGCCATGCCCCGGGCCGGGCGGGCGGGACGGCCGCGTCGCGAGTCCGGCAGGATGTCGGCCACGTAGGTACCCGCGCCGGGACGCGCCAGCAGGTAGCCCTCGCTCAGCAGCAGGTCGTAGGCCGCGAGCACGGTGTTGCGCGACACGCCGAGCCGCTCGGCCAGCGCGCGCGTGGCGGGCAGGCGCGCGCCGGGCTGCAGCCGGCCGTCGAGGATGGCGCCGCGCAATTGCCGGTGCACTTCGCGCAGCAGTTCGCGCGAGCCGGCGCCCGGCAGGCGGATGGCGAGTTCGAAAAGTGGTTCCATGAACTTCGCCGATTGTGGTTCTTTCAAGGAGCCAATCGCAATCCTATTCTGAAGGCCTCGGAACACCTTTGAACGGAGCCTTCCATGCCAACCAACCCCACTGCCGCGCCCTTGCCCGAACGGTTGCCCATGAGCCTCGGCTGGCTCGCGCTGGGCGCCTTCGCCATCGGCACCGAAAGCTTCATGGTCGCGGGACTGCTGCCGGTGCTGGCGGCCGACCTGCAGGTCAGCGCCGCGCGGGCCGGGCAATTGGTGCTGCTGTTCGCGCTGAGCTACGCCGTCGGCTCCCCGCTGATGGCGGCGTTGTTCGCGCGCTTCGGGCGGAGGCCGCTGCTGATCGCCAGCCTCGCCGCGTTCTCGGGCCTCGCACTGGCGGCGGGACTGGCGCACGGCTTCGCGCTACTGGCGCTGGCGCGCATCGCGCTGGGACTGGCAGCCGGCGTGTTCCTGCCGACCGCAAGCGCCGTGGCGGCGGCGATGGTGTCGCCCGCGCTGCGCGGCCGGGCGCTGGCCATCGTGAGCGGCGGCGGCACCGTGGCGGTGGCGCTCGGCGTGCCGCTGGGCGCATGGATCGCGAGCTGGGGCGGCTGGCGCACGGCCTACTTGCTGATCGCGGCGGTGGCGGCGCTGGCCGCCTGGGGCCTGGCCCTGGGATTGCCGCGCGCCCTGGCGCAAGCCCCCGCCGCCGCGAAGCAGGCACCGGCCTTCGAGGCGGCGCGCGCACCCGGCGTGCTGCCGGCGCTGCTCGTCACCCTGCTGTGGGCCACCGGCGGCTTCAGCTTCTACACCTACATCGCGCTGTTCCTGTCGGGCACGCTGGGCTTCGGGGCCGAAGGCGCGAGCGCGGTGTTCTGCGCCATCGGCGTGGCGGCGGCCCTTGGCACCGCGGCCGGCGGCTGGGCCACCGACTGCTTCGGCGCCGACCGCGTGGCGCAGGGTTTTGCACTGATGCTGGTGGTGATTCTGGGCGGCCTGTCGTTCGCGGCGCAGATGCTGCCGCGCGGGCTGGCGTTGCCGCTGATCGTGGGGCTGTCGGCGCTGTGGGGCTTTGCCGGCTGGGGCTTCGGGCCGGCGCAGGCGGTGCGGCTGATCCGGCTGGCGCCAGACCGCGCGCCGATGACGCTGTCGCTCAATGCATCGGCGACGTACCTCGGCATCGCGGCAGGCTCGGCGCTGGGCGGCGCGGCCATCGAGCTGTTCGGCGTGAGCGCGGTGGGATGGGCGGGCGCGGCGATGCAACTCGCGGGGCTGGCGCTGCTGCTTAGGGCGGCTCGCAGGGCACGGAGGGCCTGTTCCGCCCCGGCATCGCTATGTTTTTAGTAGCTGAAAACCTCTGATCGCTGGCCCCTCGGGGCCTTTTTCATGGAGGCGTTGTAATTAAGACAAGCGGTCGTCATGCCCTGCGGGCTATAATGTCGGGTTCGTTTCGATACCACGACGAAGAATTTCGTCAATACCGCCGGCTGACCTGCACTGTCCTTGGATTCTTCAGGCCCCTCATTCCCAAGCCGGCTCATACAGTGTGTTGGAGCGCCAGACCGGGCGCCCATGATTGCCACCACTGCCTTCGTTCCTGTTGAAGCGAATAGCGCGTCCGCCGCGCCATTCCGGCCGGCCCACGCCCGTTTTCAATTATTTTTCAGGCTCTTCGCGCTTCGTATCCGCGCGCCGAGCCAAGGCTTCATGGACATCATTCAACACAGTATCGCGGTGGGCAAGTACCTTGTTTCGCCGCTCATCCGACACCAGGACGACGGCAATTTCGCCGCTTCCGTCTCCATCCGCTCCGGCAGCGGCAGCGGCATGCACGACCGCGTGATGCGTTTCACGCCGCGCTTCGCCAGCCACGCCGCGGCGGTCCGCTATGCCGTCGACGAGGGCCTTGGCTGGGTGCGCGAACGCGCGCCCCTCGCACTCCCGTGCGCGGCCTGAAACAATTACGCCCGATTCCATCTCCAACACACATCGAACGATTCAGAGGTAATCACACATGCCCAAGGAAGAACTGATCGAAATGAACGGCGCGGTGACCGAAGTCCTGCCCGACTCGCGCTACCGCGTCACGCTCGACAACGGCCATCAGCTGATCGCCTACAGCGGCGGCAAGATGCGCAAGCACCACATCCGCATCCTGGCGGGTGACAAGGTGTCGCTCGAACTCTCGCCCTACGACCTGACCAAGGGCCGTATCACCTTCCGTCACCTGGAACGTCGCGGCCCGCCGCCGACCAACTCCGGCAACAACAACGCACCCCGCCGCTGATCCGCGACTGACGCAAGGCCTTGCGGCGCCCCGCCAAGGGTGCCGGCAAGGCTTTTGTTTTTTTGCGCTCCCCGGCTGCTGAACGATGACCACAACCAATCCCACAGCCGGCGGCACCCCAGCCGACAACGGCTTTGCCACGCTGGCGCTCACGCCCCAGACGCTGGCCAACCTCACCCAGCTCGGCTACACGCAGATGACGCCGATCCAGGCGGCCGCGCTGCCGCCCGCGCTGCTCGGCAAGGACCTGATCGCGCAAGCCAAGACCGGCAGCGGCAAGACCGCCGCCTTCGCACTGGCGCTGCTCGCCAACCTCAACCCCCGGCGCTTCGCCATCCAGGCGATGGTGCTGTGCCCGACGCGCGAGCTGGCCGACCAGGTCACGACCGAAATCCGCCGCCTGGCGCGCGCCGAGGAAAACATCAAGGTCGTCACGCTCTGCGGCGGCGTCGCGCTGCGCGGGCAGGTCGCCAGCCTGGAGCATGGCGCCCACATCGTGGTGGGCACGCCGGGGCGCATCATGGACCACCTCGAGCGCGAAAACCTCGACCTGTCCGCGCTCAACACGCTGGTGCTCGACGAAGCCGACCGCATGCTGGACATGGGCTTCTTCGACGACATCGTGACGGTGGCGCGCCAGTGCCCTTCGGCCCGCC
The DNA here is from genome assembly GCF_058809745.1 of Variovorax sp. MPBD4-3. NCBI lineage: Bacteria > Pseudomonadati > Pseudomonadota > Betaproteobacteria > Burkholderiales > Comamonadaceae > Variovorax > Variovorax sp. MPBD4-3. The sequence goes on along the minus strand of NZ_JBXASW010000018.1, from coordinate 36,398 downwards.
AGACGCTGCTGTTCTCGGCCACGTACCCCGAAGGCATCGCCAAGCTCGCGCAGCAGTTCATGAAGAACCCCGAGCAGATCACGGTGCAGGCGCAGCATGAAAGCAGCAAGATCCGCCAGCGCTGGTACCAGGTCAAGGACAGCGAGCGGCTGCACGCCGTGAGCCTGCTGCTCGACCATTTCCGCCCCGTGAGCACGCTTGCCTTCTGCAACACCAAGCAGCAGTGCCGCGACCTCGTCGACGTGCTGCAGGCCCAGGGCTTCAGCGCGCTGGCGCTGTTCGGCGAGCTGGAGCAGCGCGAGCGCGACCAGGTGCTGGTGCAGTTCGCCAACCGCAGCTGCTCGGTGCTGGTGGCCACCGACGTGGCCGCGCGCGGGCTCGACATCTCGCATCTCGAGGCGGTGATCAACGTCGACGTGACGCCAGACTCCGAAATCCACATCCACCGCGTCGGCCGCACCGGCCGGGTGGGCCAGCAGGGCGGCTCGGAAGGCCTGGCACTGAACCTGGCCAGCATGAACGAGATGGGCAGCGTCGGAAAAATCGAGCTGCTGCAGGGCCGCGAATCGGAATGGCACGAGCTGTCCGAACTCACGCCCGCCAAGGGCACGCCGCTGAAGCCGCCGATGGCCACGCTGCAGATCGTGGGCGGGCGCAAGGAAAAGATCCGCGCCGGCGACGTGCTGGGCGCGCTCACCGGCGACTGCGGCTACACGAAGGAGCAGGTCGGCAAGATCAACGTGAACGAATTTTCGACCTACGTGGCGGTGGACCGCGCCATCGCGGCCGAGGCGGCGCGCAAGCTGTCCGCCGGCCGCGTCAAGGGCAAGTCGGTCAAGGTGCGGCTGCTGGAGCAGTAACGCCCGCCTGCGGCGTGGCCAGCGCCGATGCAGGCGCCACCGGTGCGTCGAGCACCGGGGCCGGTGCCGCGTCGGGCGCCTCCTGCCGCGCCAGCTTCGCGGCCAGCCTGAACGCCACCACCACCGCGAGCAGCCCGAAGATCGACGAGCCCACGGCCTGCCCGATCAGCACGCCGGCCGCCCCGTGGTGCGAGCCCCACCAGGCGAACGGAATCGTGCCCAGCGTGGCGCGCCCCCAGTTGAACGCGGTCGACAGCAGCGGATGCCCGAGGTTGTTGAACGAGGCGTTCGCCACGAACAGCCCGCCCGCGAAGAAGAAGCTCGCGGCCAGCCAGCTGCAGAACAGCGAGATCAGCTCCGCCGCCTGCCCTTCGGCCGAGAACGCGCGAATGAGCACGCCTTGCCCCAGCGCCAGCAGCAGCCACGCCGCGGCCACCGACGCCACCATGAACAGCAGGCTGTCGCGCAGGCCTTCCTGCACCCTTCGGTACTGCCCCGCGCCCAGGTTCTGCGCCAGGATCGGCCCGACCGCGCCGCTTAGCGCGTAGACCAGCCCGAAGGCCACCGGCGTGAGCCGGTCGATGGTGGCCGCGCCCGCCACCGCCGAGGGACCGAACTGCGCCACCGCATGCGTGACGAAGGCCGCGCCCACGGGCGTGGCCAGGTTCGTCAGCACCGCCGGCCCGGCCACCGAGCCCAGCGCGCGCGCATCGGCGCCGAGCCGCGAAGCCTGGAAGGGACCGAGCATGCGGTGCTTCACCACCACGCCGTGCAGGCCGATGGCCGCCAGCACCGTGCGCGAGACCACCGCGCTGATGGCCGCGCCGTCGAGCCCCAGGCCCAGGCCGAAGATCAATATCGGGTCGAGCACCGCCGTCACGAAGGCGCCCGCCAGCGTGACCGTCATCGAGCGGCGCGCATCGCCCACCGAGCGCAGCAGCGCCGACGTCGCCATGCCGATGCCCAGCAGCGGCAGCGTGTGCACCGTCACCGAGAGGTAGCGATGCGCGAGCCGCGCCGTCTCGCCCTGGGCGCCCAGTGCCTGCAGCGCCGGGTGCAGGAAGAAGGCGGTGCCCGAGCCCGCCAGCACCGACAGCGCCACCATCAGCACGAGGCTCGAGGTGCCGATGCGGCGCGCGTCTTCCATGCGCCCCGCGCCCACCGTGCGCGACACCACCGCCGCGATGCCGATGGTCAGCCCGATGCACAGCGACGCATGGAAGAAGCCCACCACGCCCGCGAAACCGACCGCCGCCGCAGTCTCCTTTTCGCCGAGCAGCGAGATGTAGAACAGGTTGATCAGGTCGACCGCGAACACCGCGATCAGCCCGATGGCGCCCGTGCCCGCCATGACGCAGACATGGCGCATCAGCGAGCCCGAAACGAAGCGCGGACGCCCGGCGCCGGCGGTTGTTTCGGTTATTGGCATATGAAATCCTCGATGTGGCCTAATTGCGGGTTCGAACATTACTTTTACCCGAGCTTTTCATGCCCAAGACATTCCGTACCGAAGCCGAACGCGTTGCCACCCCGAAGCCGACGCCGCTGCCCGGCTACACCGTGCCTCGCTCCGGTGGCGGCCAGAAGGTCAGCCTCGAGCGCGGCACCGCAACGCGCAGCAAGAAGAACCCTGGCAAGCGCGCCAAGAAGGGCGGCTGATCCAGCCTTCGCCGGCTCCACGGAGCCACGACGACGAACGCGCCCCCGGGCGCGTTTTGTCGTTGGGACGACGGCCTTCCTGAGCGATTCGCGATGTCCGACGACAACCAGATCTACATCCCGCCCTCGTTCTTCGCGGTCTACAGCGACGCGCGCCAGCGCCTGAGCGAGCCGATCGGCGTGGTGCGCGCGCGCTACGAGATCTGCGAAGACCTGGCGAACCATCTCGTGGGCCACGCGCAGATCCAGCACCACACCGAAGTACCGGTCGAGAGCGAGATCCTGCGGCGCATCCACGCCGGGCTGGCGACGCCCGAGGCGGGCGTGTCGGCGGCGGAAGCCGCCTGGATCGTCCAGCGGCTGGCCGAGCTGCTGGGCTGGCAGGGCCCGGAACCGGCGCCAGACGCCGACTGAGCGCGCCGCTCCGGAGCGATCAGCGCGCCGAAAACCGCTCGGCCAGGAAGTCGACGAAAGCGCGCGTCTTCGCCGCGAGGTGACGCGAGGGGTAGACCGCGTACACCGGCGTCTTGTCGGCCTCCCAGTCTTCGAGCACCGCCTGCAGGCGGCCCGAGGCCAGCTCGTTCTCGACGTAGATGCGCGGGATCAGGCTCAGGCCGAAGCCCGCGAGCAGCGCGTCGCGCACGGCGATGCTGGAGCTGACCTTGTAGCGTCCGTCGACGGGCACCGCCACGCTGCGGCCGGCGCGCTTGAAGGTCCATTTGTTCGCATGCCCGGAGAGCGTGAACTGCACGCACTCGTGGGCCTTCAGGTCTTCGGGCTGCGCGGGGCGGCCGAACGCGGCGAAGTAACCGGGAGCGCCGCACAGCACGTGGTCCATGGTCATGAGGCGGCGCGCGACGAGGCTGGAATCCTCGAGCCGGTCGCTGCCGCGGATGGCCAGGTCGTAGCCCTCGCCGATGATGTCCGAGCGGCTGTCCTGCAGGTTCAGCTCCAGCCGCAGCTTGGGGTAGCGGGCCATGAACTCGGGAATGACGGGCGACAGCGAGGTGAGCGCAAAAGTGAGCGGCGCGCTCACGCGCAGCACGCCGCCGGGGCTGCTGCCCATGGGCGCGAGGGCGGCGTCGGCCTCGGAAAGCTCGTCGAGGATGCGCGACAGGCGCTCGTGGTACGCGGCGCCGGCTTCGGTCAGGCTCATCTGCCGCGTGGTGCGGTTGATGAGCCGCACCTTCAGGTGCGCCTCCAGCTGCGCGATGTTCTTGCTGACGGCCGCGGCCGAGAGCCCCAGTTGCCGCGCGGCACCGGCGAAGCTGCCCGTGGCGGCGGTGGTGCGGAACACCTTGAGGGCCGTGAGATGGTCCATGCTGGAAACGCTGCGAATTGACGACTGGCGGTAAAGAATCAATTCATTATTCGAACATTCTCAACCGGCGGTCAATTCCATAGATTCGACCCATGACAAGCCGCACCACCGACGTCCTCCTCACCGCGTCAGCACCCGCGATCTGGGGCAGCACCTACATCGTCACGACCGAGCTGCTGCCGCCCGGCTACCCGCTGACGGTGGCGCTGCTGCGCGCGCTGCCGGCCGGGCTGCTGTTGCTGCTGATCGTGCGCAAGCTGCCGGAGCGCGCATGGTGGGGCCGCATCTTCGTGCTCGGCGCGCTGAATTTCTCGATGCTGTGGGCGATGCTGTTCCTGGCGGCGTACCGGCTGCCGGGCGGCGTGGCGGCCACCATCACGTCGGTGCAGCCGCTGCTGGTGGTGTTCCTGGCCGGCGCCTTTTTGGGCGCGCCGGTGCGCGCGCTGTCGGTGGCGGCGGCGGTGGTGGGCATCGGCGGGGTCGCGCTGCTGGTGCTCACGCCGAACGCGGCACTCGACGCCGTCGGCATCGCCGCAGCGATTGCAGCCGCGGTGTCGATGGCCTTTGGCACGGTGCTGAGCCGGCGCTGGCAGCCGCCGGTGTCGGCCCTCACCTTCACGGCGTGGCAGCTCACGGCGGGCGGCCTGCTGCTGTTGCCGGTGGCGCTGCTTCTGGAGCCGCCGCTGCCCTCGCTCACGCTGCACAACTGGATCGGCTTCGGCTGGCTCGGCCTGGTGGGCGCCGCGCTGACCTACATCGTGTGGTTCCGCGGCGTGGCCCGGCTGGAGCCCTCGGCGATCGCGCCGCTGGCCTTCCTGAGCCCGGTGACGGCCGTGATATTGGGCTGGGCGCTGCTGGGGCAGAGCCTCTCTGCATGGCAGGTGCTGGGCATCGGCATCGTGATCGCGAGCATCTGGCTCAGCCAGCGTGCGCAGCGCGGCGGGCAGCGTTGGCAGAATCGCGCAGCCACGCCCCCTGGAGGAATCCGCTCATGCCCCTCGTCACCATCCGCCTCGCTCGCCGCGAGCAACCCGCCACCCGCGAGCAGAAGGCCGCGCTGATCGACGGCGCCACCAGGCTGCTGCAGGAGGTGCTGGGCAAGCGGCCCGAAGACGTGACGGTGCTGATCGACGAGATCGACCCCGACAACTGGGGCCAGGGCGGCGAGAGCGCGACGGTGCTGCGGCAGCGGCGGCGCGCGGCGGTCGGCTGACCGGCGGGGCCTACCTGTCGATGATCTTGCGCGCGAACACTTCGAGGTAGTCCATCAGCCGGTCGGCGCCGGCAATGGCGGCGGCCTCGTCGCCGGTGGCGATGCCCTGCGCCAGTTCGAGGTGCGCGTTCGCGCCCTCGACGATCTCGCCCTCGTGCTGGTAGGCGTACCAGAAGCGCCGGCACTGCACGATCAGCGGCACCACGGCCTTCACCGCCGAATCGTTGTGGCTCGCCTGGTGGTTGACGAGGTCGAGCGCGCGGTCGGCCTTCATGTAGTCGTTGAGGTCGCCGCGGCCCGCGGCCTCGACCATCATCTCGGCGCAATGCACGATGGCCGTGCGCTGCTGCGCGGTGGCGCGGCGCGCGGAGCACGCGGCAATCAGCCGCTCGAGCACGCGCCGCGTGAGGATCACGTCGAGGTGGTCGGCAAGGTCGATGGTCGACACCAGCAGGCCCCGGCGCGGCTGCTGCACGATCAGGCCGATCGACACCATGCGCATCAGCGCCTCGCGCACCGGCGTGCGGCCGAGCCCGGTGCGTTCGGCCAGGTCGGCCTCGGCGATCTGGCTGCCCGGCTCCAGCTGCACGGTGGACAGCAGCGTTTCGATGGCGTCGTAGGCGAGGTCGGCGGCGCGGCGCTTGGGCGGGGGGCGGGAATCGGTCTTCGGGGCGGCCATGGTGTTCTTGTGCGGATGCTGCGGCGTCATTGTCGGGCGTCCACCGGGTCCGCTGTGTCCACCAGGCCCGCCAGCGTCGCGATGCGGACCGGCGACAGCGGCGGCCTGGGCGCGGGCGGCGTCCAGCCGAAGAGGAACTGCGCCGCATCGCCGCAGACACGGCCCTGGCAGGCGCCCATGCCGCAGCGGCGGTGCAGCTTGGCGTCGGTCCAACCGGTGCAGCCGTCCAGTGCGGAGAACTGAACGTCCTCGCAGCGGCAGACGAGCGTGTCGGCCTGCGGCATTCGCCTGATGGCGTCGGCCAGCGCGAAAGTCCGGTGCAGCTGCGCCGCGAAGGCGTTCCAGCGGGCGCGCTCGCTTTCGAGGGCTTTCGCCGCGCGCTCGTTGCCCACGGCGGCGTGGCCGGCAATGGCGCCTTGCACCAGCGCGCGCTCGCTGCCGCCGAAGCCGGTGCATTCGCCGGCGGCGTAGATGCCGTGGACGCTGGTGGCCTGCCTTGCATCGACCGACAGGGCCTGCGTGCCGCCGCCGGCGGGCGCGAGTGCGCAGCCGAGCAGCTGCCCGAGCTGCGTGTTGGGCGTGAGGCCGAAGCCGCAGGCCACGCGGTCGCAGGCGATGTCGACTTCCTTGCCGCCTTGCAGCAGCCGGACCGATTCGACCTGCGTCGCGCCATGCACGGAGACGATGCGCGACGAGGTTCGATAGCCGGCGTCGGCCAGCGTCACGGCCTGCGCGGCCTTGCCCGGCCAGCGCGCCAGGCTGGCGCCGAAGCGCGCGACCGCTGCGAACGACGCCTGCTCGGCAATGCGCAGCACCTTCGCGCCTGCCGCGCGTGCGGTTGCTGCGGCGGCAAGAAGCAGCGGCCCGCTGCCCGCGATGACGATGCGTTCACCCTCGACAGGCATGCCCGCCTTGACGAGCGCCTGCAGGCCGCCCGCGCCCGTCACGCCGGGCAGCGTCCAGCCGGGGAAGGGCAGCAGCAGCTCGCGCGCGCCGGTGCAGAGAATGAGCTTGCGCCACGCCATGCGCGTCGCGCCGCCGGCGTCTTCGAGCAGCAGTTCGCAGGGCGCGGCAATGGCGACGATGCGCGTGCCGCTGCGCACGCGGATGTTCGCGTGCGCGGCGAGCGCGTCGCGCCACTTGCGCGCCGCCGGCGGCAGGGCGGCGCCGGGGCCGTCGCGCCAGATCTGCCCGCCGGGCGCGGGGTTGTCGTCGATCACGACGATGGATGCGCCGCTCGGCGCGGCCGCCACGGCCGCCGCCATGCCGGCCGGCCCGGCGCCGACGACCAGCAGGTCGCAGCTGTCCGTCGCGATGCCGGTCATTCCGTCGTCTCCACGCGCATGCCCTCGGCGCACACGGTCTGGCAGGCGAGCCTGCGGCGGCCGTCGACCAGCACGCGGCATTCCTGGCACACGCCCATGCCGCAGAACGGCGCGCGCGGCTGCCCCGTGACCGAGGTGCGCGCGGCGCCCATGCCGCCGCCATCGGCCACGCGCAATGCCGCGGCCACCGAGCTGCCCGTTTTCACGCGCACCAGATGCCCGTCGATGTGCAGCAGGGTGTGGGCGCTCATGCCATGCCTCGCAGGCCGCGCGGCGCGTAGGGCGCCGGGTCGAAATCGGGCCTGGCGCCGGTCATCAGCGCGGCGAGCAGATGCGCGCTGCCCGGCGCGGTCGTCACGCCGAGGCCTTCATGGCCGACCGCGAGCCAGAGCTTGTCGCGCCACGGATGCCTGCCCAGCAGCGGCAGGCCGTCGGGCGACGCGGCGCGCATGCCGGTCCATGAACGCACGGCGTTGAGGTTGGCGAGCCCCGGGAGGTAGTCGAGCGTGCGCTGGAGCATGCGCGCCAGCATCGGCGCTTCGACCGCCGGATCGGTGGTGTCGAACTGGCGCGACGAGCCCACCAGCAGTTGCCCGGTGGGGCGCGGCTGCACGTTGAAGGCGACCGAATCGCCGTCGCTGTGGTGCGCGCTGGTCACATAGCCGAGCTCGACGAGCTGGTGGTGCACGGTGCCCGGATAGCGGTCGGTGATCAGCAGGTGGCCCTTCTTCGGGCGGATCGGGAGCTCGGGGCACAGCGCCGTGGCCTCGATGCCGTTGGCCAGCACGATCTGCGGCGCGCGGCGACTGCTGCCGTCGGCGAGCCGCAGGGCGCCGTCGTCCTGGATGGCGGCGACCTTTTCATGCTCGACGCGCACCGAATCCGCGGCCTGCGCGAGCAGCCAGCGCGCCGCGTTGGGCGCATAGAGGATGCCGTCGCCAGGCACTTCGAGCGCACCGGCCAGGCCCTTGCGCAAGGCGGGCTCCGCGCTCGCCAGTTCGCCAGCAGTCAGCAGGCGGCTGTCGATGCCATTCGCATGCAGATGCTGGCGCTTGCGTTCGGCCTCGGCCATTTCTTCGTCGTTGGCCGCGATCCAGAGCGTGCCGCAGGGGCTGTAGGCGCAGTCTTCGCTCATGCGCGGCGCCAGCGCGCGCCATTGCGCGACCGAACGCCGGCTCAGTTCCAGTTCGGCCGCGTTGTCGTCCATCACCACGAGGTGGCCCATGCCCGCGCCGGTGGCGCCGCCGGTGCGCGCATCGAGCACCAGCACCTGCAGCCCCGCCTGCGCGAGCGCATGCGCGCACGCCGCGCCGACGATGCCGGCGCCGATGACGATGACATCCGCGTCCATGCCGCCCGGCGTCAGAGCCGGATGCCCCAGCCGAAGGGATCGCCGTCTTCGATCAGCAGCGTGGCCTCCGCGCTGATGTGCGCGCGGCCGCGCAGCGTAGGAATGACCTTGTCGCCGTCCATCGCGTAGCTGGCCTCGAAGCGGCTGCCGATCACGCTGGCCTGCGTCCACACCGCGCCCGGCGCGAGCTTGCCGTCGGCCGCGAGGCAGGCGATCTTGGCGCTGGTGCCGGTGCCGCAGGGCGAGCGGTCGTAGGCGTTGCCGGGGCACAGCACGAAGTTGCGGCTGTCGGCGCCTTCGCTGTCGTCGGCGAAGAGTTCGATGTGGTCGATCTCCGCGCCGTCCGCGCCGGTGATGCCCTGCGCCGCCAGTGCGCGGCGCAAAGCGGCGGTGTAGTCGGTCAGCGCCGCGAGGTTGTCGCTGGCCACGCGCTGGCCGTGTTCGCTCACCAGGAAGAACCAGTTGCCGCCCCAGGCCACGTCGCCGCGCACGACGCCGTGGCCCGGCAGCTCGACCGCCGCCTGCCGCAGGTGCCGGTAGGCCGGCACGTTGCGCACGCTCACCGAGCCGTCTTCGTGCAGCGTGGTCGTGACCGTGCCCACGGGCGTCTCGATGCGGTGCTCGCCCACGCCGATGCGCCCCATGTGCGCCAGGCTCGCGACCAGCCCGATGGTGCCGTGGCCGCACATGCCGAGGTAGCCGGCGTTGTTGAAGAAGATCACGCCGGCGGCGGCGTCGGGCGACACGGGCTCGCACAGCAGCGCGCCCACCACCACGTCGCTGCCGCGCGGCTCCAGCACGGCGGCGGCGCGCCATTTGTCGTGCCGCTCGGCCAGCAGCGCGCGGCGCTCGGCCATGCTGCCGCCGCCCAGATCGGGGAACCCGCCGATCACAAGGCGCGTGGGCTCGCCGCCCGTGTGCGAGTCGATGACCTGGATGCGTTGCATGCGGCCGGGCCCCATCAGTAGCTGGCCAGGGGAACGGGCGCGGCGTTCTTGAAGGTGAACACCGTGATCGGCGCCTGCTTCATGTTGCCCTTGTCGTCGTAGGCGTAGGTAGCGGCCACGCCCTTGTAGGTGGTCTTGTAGAGCTCGGCGCCGACCTTGTCGGGGTCGATGGAGTTGGCCTTCTTCATCGACTCGCCGATGAACATCACCTGGTCGTAGTACGAGGCGGCGTAGGCGTCGGCATCGATGTTGAAGCGCTTCTTGAATTTCTCCTTGAACGCCGGGCCGCTCTGCGCCTTCTCGAGGATGGAGCCGCCCTGCGCGCAGAACACCACGTCGTTGACCGCGTCGCCGCCGAGCTTGCCGGTGGCGGGGCTGCAGACGGTGTCGCCGCCCAGCAGCTTGCCGGCCACGGCCAGCTGCTTCATCTGGCGGGCCATGGGCGCGGCCTGCGGCGCATAGCCGCCGAAGAAGATGGCCTCGGGCGCCTTGGCCTTCATGTTGGTGAGGATGGCGGTGAAGTCGACGGCCTTGTCGGTGGTGAACTCCTGGCCGACCACGCTCAGGCCCTGCGCCTTGGCTTCCTTGGTGAACTCTTCCGCCAGGCCCTGGCCGAAGGCGGTGCGGTCGTCGATCACGCCGACCTTCTTGACCTTGAGCACCTTGGCCGCATAGACCGCCATCGCGCCGCCGATCTGGTTGTCGCTGGCGATGATGCGGTAGAGGTTCCTGTAGCCGCCCTGCGTGACCTTGGGGTTGGTGCCCACGGTGGAGAGCAGCACGCCGCCGTCGCTGTAGATGCGCGAGGCCGGAATGGCCACGCCGGAGCAATACGGGCCCATGACGAACTTCACGCCGTCGTCCACGAACTTCTGCGCCACGCTCACGCCGGTCTTGGCGTCGCACTGGTCGTCTTCGGAGACCAGCTCGAACTTGAGCGCCTTGCCGCCGACCACGAGCTTCTTCGCGTTGAGCTCCTCGACGGCCAGGCGCACGCCGTTTTCATTGTCCTTGCCCGCGAAGGCGTTGGGGCCGGAAAGCGGGCCGCTGTGGCCGATCTTGACCACCTGCTCCTGCGCATGCGCCTGGCCTGCAAGGGCGAGGGCCGCGAGTCCGAGAAACGAAACCATGCTTGCTTTTGTCTTCATGCTTCTTCCTGCTGGGTTGGGGACGATGAAAAACGCGAGGCCGTGCGGTTATTACATGACCGACTGGTATTGAACAGGCCGGCTCGCGAGCGCCTTCTTCACGATGCCTTCGATGAACTCGCGCTCGGCGCCGATGAGCGGCAGGCGCGGACGGCGCATGTGCTCGGTGCCCACGCCCACCAGCACGTCGATGAGCTTGAGGTTCTGCACCAGCTTGGTCGACACGTCGAGGTGCAGCATGGGCGTCATCCACTGGTAGAGCTTGAGCGCTTCGGCGAACTTGCCGGCCTTCATCAGGTCGTACAGCGCCACGGTCTCGCGCGGGAAGGCGCAGCCGACGCCGGCCAGCAGCCCGTCGCAGCCGAGTGCGAGGCCTTCGTAGGCGAGGTCGTCCACGCCCAGGAACAGCTGGTAGCGGTCGCCCACGGTGTTGCGCAGGTCGGTGATGCGGCGGATGTCGTCGGTGCTTTCCTTGATGGCCGCGATCCATTCGCAGTCGGCCAGCTCGACCATGTGCTGCGGCTTCAGGTCGACGCGGTAGGCCACCGGGTTGTTGTAGACCATGATGGGTTTCTGCGCCGCGTTGGCGATCGTGCGCACGTTGAGCATGGCCTCTCGCGCGTCGGCCACGTAGATCACCGAGGGCATCACCATGAAGCCGGCCACGCCGAGCTTGTTGGCGCCGTCCACGTAGCGCAGCGCCTCCCGGGTGCTGGTTTCCGACACGTTGGCAAGCACCGGGATGCGGCCGTCGGCGGCTTCGAGCGCGATCTTCGCAACCTGCAGCTTTTCTTCCAGCGCGAGCGTGCTGGCTTCGCCGAGCGAGCCGCAGGTGACGAGGCCGTGGATGCCGTTGCGGATCTGGAAGTCGATGTGCCGGGCGGTGCCTTCGGCGTCGATGCTCTCGTCGGCGTGGAACTTGGTGGTGACGGCGGGGAAGATGCCTTGCCAGCGGGGATTGCTCACTTGGTCGCTCCTTGTGGATGTGCGGTGTGGAAGCGTCGCACTTTAAATATATTAACGATATACCGTCAAGATATTCGTGGGGCAAGCGCTCTTCCGGGCACGGAGCTTGTGTGATATCGCGGCCCGGGGGCGGGCCGCCGCCGTGCGCTACTTGCGGCCGTCGGCCGGGCGCAGCACGCCGCGCCTGAGCGTGACCGGCTTGCCGATGGGCGGCGCGCTCTTGGTCTCCACCGTACGCAGCGAGCCGTTGTCCATGCGCACGCCGACCTCGTAGACGGTGACGGTGCGCACGTGCTTCTCGATGGCATTGCCCGCGAAGCCGCCGCCGACCGCGCCGAGCACGGTGGTCGCGGCACGGCCGTTGCCGTGGCCGAACTGGTTGCCCACAAGGCCACCCACCACGCCGCCCGCGACCGCGCCGACACCGGTGGTGCGCTGGGCACGCTGCACCGGTCGGACCGATTCGACCCGGCCGCAGACTGCGCAAGGCGGCGGTGCGGGCTGGGCGGCGGCCACCATCGGTGCATTCGAGCCGGGAGCGGGGGCAGGCTGGACGGCTTGCGCCGGCAGCGGGGCCGGAACAGGCGTGGACATGGGCGCCGCGGCCATGGCCTGCGGTGCCGGGCCCGCGCCGGTAGGTGGCACGGCGGGGGCGGGCGGCATGAGCTCGGGCTTGAAGTCGTCCGGCGCCTTGGGCGCCATCGCGGTGGACACGGGCGGCGAGGCTGCGGCGGCCGCCGTCGTGTCCTGCGACTGCTTGTGCAACAGCACGCCGCCCAGCGCCACCACGGCCACGGCCAGGGCGCCGATCACTGCCCACAGTGCCTTTGGCGACCTGGTGGCGCCCGGCGCGCCGGAGGGTTGATCGAGGGGCGATGTCGAGTTCATGGGGAATCCTTTTCTCTTTCCCTCGCAGCATGCGGGGAACCCACCCCGGAGCATGGGCGCCGACGCCGCGTTGTCAATCCAGCGGCGTCCTACACGCAGCGTTTGCCACGCCGCTGCGGAAAAGGGCGTCAGCCGGAGCGCGCCATCTCGGCGATGGGGTCGAGCGCGAGCAAGGTCAGGTGCCCATAGCCGACGTGCAGCCAGCCCCGAGCCTGCATGTGCTGCAGTGCCAGGTTGCAGCGCTGGCGCGAAACAGCGGCGATGGCGGCCAGTTCGTCCTGCGCGATGGGCAGGTGGACGAGGCCGAGCGGGTTGTTCAGCACATGCGCCAGTCCGCACAGCGCATTCGCCACTCGCGCGGGGCCGCGCATCAGCCGCACGTCGCCCACATGGTCCATGAAGTAGTGCAGGCGCTCGTTGATCTGCGAGTACACGAAGTCCTTGAACACCGGCTGCTCCTGCAGCAGACGGGCGAAATCGTCCAGCGGCAGCAGTACGACGCGGCTGTCGCGCAGCGCCACGTAGTCGGCATGGCGCGGCTTGCCGCGCAGCAGCGCGCCTTCGCCGAACCAGCAACCCGGCAGGATGCCGCCGAGCGTGGAACTGCGTCCGTCCGCGGCGAGCACGGAGGTCTTGAGCAGCCCCTGCGCGAGTCCGAACCAGGCTGTCGGTATCTCGCCCCGCCGGGCCAGCAGCTGGCCCTGCGAGACCCGGTGTTCGCGGGCACGTTTCAGGATCCAGCCCTGTGCCGGGGCCGGGAGCACCGCGTACCAGGGCGAAAGGCGCAACAGCTCGTTCAGCCGGTAGCCGGCAGGTTCGCCCACGTTCAGGCGCCGAGGCGGCAGGCGGGTGGCCGGTGCCGCGTGCGGCACCGGGCCAGGCGGAATCGGCAGATCGTCCGGCTTCGTTTTCAACGGGTAAACCCTTCCTCCAAATGTCCCCGTTTCAACAGTAGCGCTTCGACGCAGACCGAACAATCCGGCCCAACCCGCCCGCACCCTGGATTCATCGGCCACGACATGCACACCTCGACCCCCTCCGAAGCTCAAGCCCCACTGCTGTGGTCGCCTTCGGCCGAACAGATTCGCGCCAGCCGCCTGCACGACTACCAGCAATGGCTGGCCGACCGCCACGGCGTGCCCGCGGGCGGCTACGAAGCGCTCTGGCAGTGGTCGGTGGAGGAACTGGACGCCTTCTGGCAATCGGTGCGGGAGTACTTCGGCGTGGTCGGCCACGGCGATCCGCAACCGGCACTGGGCCGCCGCGAGATGCCCGGTGCGCAGTGGTTCCCGGGCATGCGGCTGAACTATGCCGAGAACCTGTTTCGCCGGGCGCCCATGGACCCGGCAAGTCCGGCGATCATCGCGCGCAGGGAAGGCGCGCCGCTGCGCACCGTGTCGTGGGCCGGGCTCGAACGCGACGCCGCCGCGCTGGCCGGGCAGATGCGCGCCTGGGGCATCGGCCCCGGCGACCGGGTGGCCGGCTACCTGCCCAACTGGCCGGAGACCGTCGTCGCTTTCCTGGCTTGCGCCAGCATCGGCGCCATATGGTCCAGCTGCGCGCCGGACATGGGCCCGGGCGTGGTCCTGGACCGGTTGCGCCAGATCGAGCCCTGCCTGCTGCTGGCCACCGACAGCTACCGCTACAACGGCAAGCGCCACGATCGCATCGCCCAGGTCAGGGAGTTGCTGGCCGAGCTGCCCAGCGTGAAGCGCGTAGTCCACGTGCCGGGCGCCGCGGACGAAGCGCCTGTGCCCGACTGGCGCGACCGCGTCGACTGGGCCGAGGCGCTGCGCAACGACGCGCCGCCGCACTACGAGCGCCTGCCTTTCGACCACCCGCTGTGGATCGTCTATTCCTCCGGCACCACCGGCCTGCCCAAGGCGATGGTGCACGGCCACGGCGGCATCGTGCTCACGCACCTGAAGACCATGGCGCTGCAGCACGACCTGCGCGAGGGCGACCGGCTGCTGTTCCTGGGCAGCACCGGATGGATCGTGTGGAACCTGCAGGTGGGCGCGCTGTTGACCGGCGCGAGCATCGTGATGTTCGACGGCAACCCCAGCTGGCCGGATGCCGAGGCGTTGTGGCGCTTCATCGACGAGCAGGGCGTCACGCTGTTCGGCTGCGGCGCGGCCTACCTGGTCAATTGCATGAAGGAAGGCTTGCGCCCGCGCGACATCGCGAAGCTGGACCGCCTGCGCGCCATCAACGCGACCGGCTCGCCGCTGCCCGTCGACGCCTACCTGTGGGTCTACGAGGCCGTCAAGCCGGACCTCTGGCTGGCTTCCATCAGCGGCGGCACCGACATCGCCTCGGGCTTCGTGGCTTGCGCTCCCAGCCTGCCGGTGCATGCCGGCGAGATCCAGTGCCCCGAGCTGGGCGTGGCGGCCTACGCCTTCGACGACGCCGGCCGGCCGGTGGTCGATGAAGTGGGCGAACTGGTCATCACCAAGCCGATGCCCTCGATGCCGCTCTACTTCTGGAACGATCCCGATGACCAGCGCTACCGCGAGAGCTACTTCACGACCTTTCCCCGCGTCTGGCGGCACGGCGACTGGATTCGCTTCACGCCGCGGCGCAGCGCGGTGATCTACGGCCGCTCCGACAGCACCATCAACCGGTTCGGCATCCGCATGGGCACGGCCGAGATCTACCGGGTGGTGGAGCAACTGCCCGAGGTGCGCGACAGCCTGGTGGTCGACCTGGAGTACCTGGGCCGGCCGTCGTTCATGCCCCTGTTCGTCGTGCTGCAGCCGGGCGCGACGCTCGACGCATCGCTCAAGGAGCGCATCTGCGCCGACATCCGGGCCAAGGCCTCGGCGCGCCATGTGCCCGACGACGTCGTCCAGGTCGACGAGATTCCGCGCACGCTCAGCGGCAAGAAGATGGAAGTGCCGGTGCGCAGGCTGTTGCTGGGCGCCCCGGCCGACAAGGTGGCCAGCCCCGACAGCATGCAGAACCCTGGCAGCCTCGCCTTCTTCATCGACTACGCCCGACAGCGCACGGCCGCCTGACGCCGGCGCTCCCCAGTTTTTCCCCGCACGCATACACACACACTCAAGGAGACAGAACCATGCAACGACGTCACTTCCTGAACACCATGGCCGGCGCCGCCACCGCGGGGGCGCTGATGCCCTTCTCGGCCATCGCGCAGGCACTGGACCAGGTGAAGGTCATCTACGGCTTTCCCGCCGGCAGCGCCGGCGACAGCGTGGCGCGCCGCGTGTCCGAAAAGCTGGGCGGCACGGCCTACAGCAAGAACCCGGGCTATGTGGAGAACAAGCCCGGCGCGGGCGGGCGCATCGCGCTGGAGACGCTCAAGGCCGCGCCGGCCGATGGCTCCGTGCTGGCACTGGCCCCCGTGTCGGCGTTGGCGGTCTACCCGTACATCTATCCGAAGCTCGCGTACAAGCCGGAAGACGTGACGGCCGTGTCCATCGGCGCGATCATGTTCCATGGCCTGGCCGTGGGGCCCGCCGTGCCCGCCGAGGTCAAGACGCTCAAGGACTTCCTGGCCTGGGCCAAGGCCCACCCCGAGAAGGCCAGCTACGGCTCGCCCGGCGCCGGCTCCATGCCGCACCTGCTGGGCGCGCTGCTGGGCATGCGCGCGGGCGTGGAGATCAAGCACGTTCCCTACCGCGGCACCGTGCCCAGCATCACCGACCTCGTGGGCGGGCAGATCGCCGCCGCCATGAACCCGAGCGGCGACTATCTGCAGTACATGAAGACCGGCCGCATCCGCGTGCTGGCGACTTCCGGCAAGAAGCGCTCGCCCTTCCTGCCCGACGTGCCGACATTCACCGAGCTGGGCTACCCCGACGTGACCTCCGAGGAATGGTTCGGCTTCTACGCGCCCGCCAGGACGCCCGCCGCCACCATCGCCGCCGCCAATGCCGCCATCACCCAGGCGCTGAAAGACAAGGCCGTGGTTGACGCGCTGGCCCTGGTCGGCCTGGTCGCGAACGCCAGCACGCCGCAGGACATGGCCGCCGACCAGAAGGCCGAGTACGAGCGCTGGGGGCCGCTGGTGAAGCAGATCGGCTTCACCTCCGAGTCCTGAGCGGCTTCTACGCAGCGATGCCGTCGAGGCCCGCGAGGAATCGCTTCGCCTCGCCCCGCATGCCCTGCGAAATGGTCTGCCAGGTCCGCGCGGGAAAGCCAGGCGGCAGCAGTGCCTCGACCTCGTCCAGCGCGGCGTCCACCGACGCCACCAGGCCGAGCATGGCGTTCCATACGTCGATGCCGCCGTTCTTCATGGCCAGGCCATGCCAGTGGCGCGCCTGGATGGTCTGGAACACGTAGTGCGTGTTCCGCGAGCGCACGGCCATCGCCAGCCCCGCCTTGCGCGGCTGGAACTGATTGGCGCCATCGCCTAAGTACGGCCACATCGAGATGACGTCGTACAGCGGCGTCATCTCGTAGGCGTCGCCGCGCTGGAGATGGATCGAGAAGTTCTTGGCGTGCCCGTCCGTGGCCGCGAGCAGAAAGAAAGCCAGCTGCGCGAGCAGGAAGCGCATGCCGTCGTCCGCGCTCCGGCTGCCTTGCAGAAGCTGCAGGCACTTCGGCATGCCGGGGCCGCCGTGCTGCTCGTACTTCTTGTCTGACGGCAGGCCCAGGGCCTGGCAGAAGTCTTCCTGCGGCAGCCGCGCGATCCAGGTGCCGCCGTCCATCCATTCGCGGTCGAAGCGCTCCACCATCAGCACCGTCTGCCCGCCGAAGGTGGCCATGGAGGTCGGCGCCACCGGCAGGCCCAGGGCCTCGACGATCTGCGCGCACAGCCATTCGTTCTGCACCGAGTCGGAGGCGTCCACGCGCCTGGAGCCGCCGATCAGCCCGAGCGGCAGCTTCACGATGTGCGTGGTGGGCGTGGCGCCGTGCGGCCGGCACCACGCGCCATTCCATCGGGTCAGTGCCGTCTTTTCCTGCGCGCCGGCCAGCGAGATGCGAAACAGGTCTTCGTCGCGCATGCCTTGCGGGGCGTCTTCGGACGGCACGGCCTGCAGCAGTTCGGCGATCTGCGCGTCGTCCAGCGGCTCGCAGTTAATGGCGTTCCAGCCTTCCGGCACAGCCCCTTCGGGCAGCAGCTGCACGGCACCGACGCAGTCGCGGCCGATGGCTTCGAGCAGGCCGAAGGTCGTGGCATCCTTGAGCCGGAAGCGGTTGCGCAGCCGCGCGCGAATGCGGTCGTTGTCGGGCAGCAGGTTGTCGAAGTAGTTGCGGACCACATCGCCGCGAACCTCGAGCGTGCTGTTGAGCGGAATCGACAGCGACAGCGAGCGCCGCCGGGGCGATTCCAGCCAGGCCGGGTCGTAGCGGAAAGCGTGGGCGCCACGGTCGGCGAACCAGGTGCCTACGCGCTCTCCGTTCATCCAGGCGTCCAGGGCCTGCGTCACCAGGATTCCCTCTTCGGCCGCACGACGAAGCTCCGGCGCGACGTGGGCTTGACCTCCTTGCCGGGATTCAGCGCCTGGAGCGCCCGAAGCGATTCGCCCGGTGCGCCCGGCGATTCGGTTTCCAGGCGCACCAGCACAGACTGATCGCTCATCTGCGTGGCGGTCCATGGGCCGGGCGGGAGCTTCACTGCGTCGTATTGCGCGGCCTCTTCAGCGGCCACGAGCACGCGGCTTGGCGCAGCCTCGTCGCGCAGGCAAAAGGAGGCCCCCAGCGCCGACAGCAGTTTCATCAACTGCTCGAAGCTGACCGCGCCGGGGTTGGCCTCGATTTCCGCAACGCGGGCCTGGCTGACGCCGATGAGCGCGCCGGCCTGCGCTTGCGTCAGCCCGCGCTGCTTCCGCAGGGCCTTGAGGTGCGGCCGGAGCTGGTCGACGAAGCGCAGGGGATAGTCCATGGCGGACTCAGAATATCGGCCCTGTCTTGTTTTGTCAAAATATCGGCTTTGACGTATTTTTACGAATTATCAGGCTGAGCCTGTATTTCTCCGGCCATTCAATCGATCTTCGCGCCCGACGCCTTCACCACCGCGCCCATCGCATCCCAGTCCGAGCGCAGCAGCTTCTGGAATTCTTCCGCGCTCTGGCTGCGCGGCTCCACGCCCAGGCGCTTGAAGCGCTCCTGGATCGCCGGGTCGGCCAGCACCTTGTTGGCCGCAGCGTTGATGCGCTCGACCTCCGCCTTGGGCGTGGCGGCCGGCGCGAGCAGGCCGATCCACGAGTCGAAGGCATAGCCGGGCAGGCCGCTTTCGGCCACGGTCGGCAACTTGGGCAGGAAGGGGCTGCGCGACTGGCCGGTGGACGCCAGCAGCTTGATGCGCGCGTCGTCCTGGAAGCCGATCACGCCGATGCTCGACGAGATCACCGCCTGCACCCGGCCCGCCAGCACTTCGTTGACGGCCTCGCCGGTCGACTTGGTCGGGATGTGCGTCATCTGCAGCCCCGCCTTCGCCAGGAAAGAAGCCATCGCGAGGTGCGTGGCACTGCCGTTGCCGGCCGAGGCGTAGTTGTACTTGCCGGGATGCGCCTTGACCTCCTTGATGAAGTCGGCCGTATTCGACACGCCCATGCCGCCCGCCACCGCCAGCACGTAGCCCGCGTTGCCGACGTTGGCCACGCCGACGAAGTCCTTCAGCGGGTCGTAGCTCAGCTTGTTGTAGAGGAAGCCCGCGATGTTGTGGCTCGCGGCCGCCAGGATGAGCGTGTTGCCGTCGGCCGGCGCGCGCGCCACCAGGGCCGCGCCCACGGTGCCGCCCGCGCCCGCGCGGTTCTCGACGATGGCACTGGCGCCCAGCGCAGCGCCCAGCTCGTTGTTGAAGGCGCGCGCCACCGTGTCCTGCACCGCGCCGGTGCCGAAGGGCACGACGATGTGGATCACGCGCTGCTGCGCATGCACCGGTGCGAAGGCACAGAGCGCGGCAGCCGCGGCAAGCGCGCCTAAGGCACGCCGGGAGAACAGGGTCGAAGGCATCGTGGGGGCCGCTTTCTTTTTGATCGTCATCAACACAGGGGAGGAATCTCAGGCGCCCGACGGCAGCCAGCGCTGCACCAGCTTCACGAAGTAGCTGGCACCGATCGGGATGATCTCGTCGTTGAAGTCGAACGAGGTGTTGTGGATGATGCAAGGGCCGGGCCCGTGGCCGTCGAGCCGGTGGTCGCCGTCGCCGTTGCCCAGGAAGGCGTAGCAGCCGGGCCGCGCGAGCAGCATGTGCGCGAAGTCTTCGGCGCCCATCACGGCGGGGAAGTTGTCGGTGACCATGTCGTCGCCCACCACCTCGCGCATCACGCCGGCGGCAAAGCGCGCCTCCGCCGCGTGGTTCACCGTCGGCGGCGACGAGCGGTTGAAATACACCTCGGCCGTGCAGCCGTGCGCCGCCGCCACGCCCGCGGCCACTTCGCGCAGGCGCGCCTCGATCTTGTCGATGGCCTCGATGGAGAAAGTGCGGATGGTGCCGCCCACCGTGGCCACGTCGGGAATCACGTTGGGCGCGTCGGAGCCCTGCAGCTGCGTGACGGCCAGCAGCGCGCGCTCGGTGCTGGGAATGGTGCGTGCCACGATGGTCTGCAGCTGCTGCGCAAGGTTGACCACCGCCGCCACGGGGTCGATGCCCGTGTGCGGCATCGAGGCGTGCGTGCCGCGCCCGCGCACGGTGATCTTGTACGTGTTGCTCGAGGCCATGAGGGCGCCTTCGTTGAGCGCGAAGCGGCCCACGTCGCCGACCGGAAAGTTGTGCAGCCCGAAGACCGCGTCGCACGGGAAGCGCTCGAACAGGCCCTCGTCGATCATCTTCTTGGCGCCGGCCTTGCCCATCTCCTCGGCCGGCTGGAAGATGAAATGCACCGTGCCGTCGAAGTCGTCCGGCCCCTGCTGCGACAGGTGCCACGCGGCGGCCAGCAGCATGGTGGTGTGGCCGTCGTGGCCGCAGGCGTGCATGCGCCCGGGGTTGGTCGACTTGTGGGCGAACTCGTTGGCCTCGTGCAGCGGCAGCGCGTCCATGTCGGCGCGCAGGCCGATGGTGCGGCTGCCGTTGCCCTTGCGCAGCACGCCGACGAGGCCGGTGCCGGCAATGCCTCGGTGCACCTCGATGCCCCATTCGGCGAGCAGCTTCGCGACCTTCTCGGAGGTGCGGTGTTCCTCGAAACCGAGTTCGGGGTGGGCGTGGATGTCGCGCCGGATCTCGACGAAGCGCGAGATGTCGGCAAAGGAATCGGCAATGTTCATGGCGGGGCGTGGGCTGCGAGTCGGTCGTTCGACCGGAAGCGAACGATTCTGGCGCAGCCGCGCGCCACGCGCATGCAGGCTTACGAGAGTCGGCCCTGCTGCCTCAGCGCCGCGCCGATGCGGCGGATCTCGGCCTCGCCCTGGTCGAGCGCCGCCCGGCTGGTGTGCACCGAGTAATGGCCCATCACCAGCTCGTGCGGATGCTTCACCGCCGAGCCCAGCACGAAGGCCGTGTCGCCATGCGCGATGAAATCGATGGCGTCGTTCGACTCCTCGAACACCGCCAGCTCGCCAGCGCCGATCGGCCCGCCGCGCGCGTCGCCCGTGCCGAGCCCGCCCTCGTTGACCGCGACCCAGCCCACCGTGTGGCCGGCAGGCGGCGTGTAGCGCCAGCGCTCGCCGTCTTTCAGCTCCACGGCCAGGTAGTTCATCGACGCGGGCGCGGCAATGGCGCTGCGCGCCGCGCCGTGGCGCCCGAGCAGCACGCGCGCCGGACCTTCGCGCGGCACCTGCGCGGGTGCGAGGTACATGCTTTGCGCAGGCGCGTTTTCTTCCGAAGGCGGCAGGGCCACCCACAGCTGGAAGCCGCGCACGCGCTTCACGCCCGGCGCGGGCGCGCCGGTGTGCCACACGCCGTTGCCGGCGCGCATCCACTCCACACCGCCGCCGCGCAGCGTGCCTTGTTCGCCGGTCGTGTCTTCGTACAGCGTGTCGCCTTCGATCAGGTAGGTCAGCGTGGCAATGCCCGAGTGCGGATGCAGGCCGAAGCCCTTGTGGCCGCCTTCGGTGTTGAAGCCGAAGAGGTCGAGGAAAACGAAGGGCTTCAGGAATTCGCCCAGGTCCCCGGGGCTCACCAGCCGCGTGATCGAGCCGTGCGAACTGCCGCGCGTGCGGTAGACCACGGCGCGGGCCTGCGTATCGACGGCGGCGGTCATGCGGCCTCCCTTGCGGTCTTCAGCGCCTTGGCCCACCAGGCGATGTCGTCGAGCATGCCGTTTGCGGACTGCGCGAGATGCGGGAAGTCGCCGAAGCTCTTGCCCTGCTGCCATATGCCCATGAACTCGACCATGCCGATGTGCACCGCATGGCGCACCGGCGCCATCTGCATCTCGACCGCCACCAGCCGCAGCTGCTCGACCGCGCGCGCCGCGCCCACGCCGCCGTAGCCCACGAAGCCGATCGGCTTGCGGATGAACTCCTTGTACGCCCAGTCGATCGCGTTCTTCAGCACCGCGCTGGGGCCGTGGTTGTATTCGGGCGTGACGACGATCAGGCCGTCGAAGGTGCCCAGCCTGGCTTGCCAGCGCTGCGCGGCCTCGTTCTTCACCGGCCCCCAGGCGGGCGCGGACGCCTCGTTGAAGAAGGGCAGCGGATGGTCGCGCAGGTCGACCAGCTCGAAGGCGAGGTCGGTGCGCTGCTGCGCGATCTCGTGGATCCATTGCGCGGGCTTTTCGCCGAAGCGGCCCTCGCGGGTCGAGGCGATGACGATGCCGATACGGGGTTGCTGCTGTGAGGTCATGGGGTGCTCCTGGACGGTTGGATGAAGGCCGCGAGGCCATGGACAGAAGCTTAGGTACGCACCCATTGATCGACTAGACGGTAGAGTCGGATTGCACTCGTCCATGAAACGAAGGAATCAACCCGCCATGCTCGACCTCAACGACGTTGCCATGTTTGTGCAGGTGGTGCGCCACGGCAGCTTTGCCGAAGCGGCCCGCAGGCTGGGCCTGCCGCCCAACACCGTGAGCCGGCGCATCCAGCAGCTCGAGTCGCAGCTGGGCACGCGGCTAATGCAGCGCTCGACGCGCAAGCTGACGCTGACGAGCGCCGGGCAGGCTTTTCATGACCAATGCGCGGGGCTGGTCGACGGGCTGGCCGCCGCCGGGCAGGCGCTGGCGGCCGGAGGCCAGGAGCCCAGCGGCCTCGTGCGCGTGGCGGCGCCGGCGGATTTCTTCGATTTCTTCCCGATGGAATGGGTCGCCGATTTCCTGGCCGGGCATCCGCTGGTACGGCTCGACTTCGTGCTCAGCGACGCGGCCGCCGACCTCATCGCCGAGCAGATCGACGTGGCGTTCCGCGGCGGCGTGCTGCGCGATTCGGGCTACATCGGGCGCCGGCTGATGACGCGAAGCGGCGGCCTGCTGGCGAGCCCCGGCTACATCGCGCGGCGCGGCCAGCCCACCACCCTGCAGGAGCTGGCGGACCACGACTGCGTGACGCCGCCGCACCCCACCGGCCACACCATCTGGCGCCTCGCGGGCCCTGGCGGCGCTGAAGAGGAAGTGCAGGTCAGCGGCCGGTTCACCGGCAACACCGCGCAGGCGCTGCGCAGGGCCGCATTGGCCGGACTGGGCATCGCCCAGTTGCCGCCGGCAATGGCGACGCGCGACGAGCAGGAAGGACGGCTGGTGCGGGTGCTGCCGCAGTACGAGTACACCGGCCGGGGGCTCAACGTGGTCTACCCGAGCCGCAAGCACCTGCCGCTGGCGGTGTCTGCGTTCATCGAGCTGGTGATGGCCAAGCTCGACCAGATGGACGTGCTGCACGAGCCCGCGTCGCAGGGGAAAGCCTAGGCGACGGGTTCCTTTTGTTTTCCACTGAAAATGCCTCCCCATGAAAATCGAAAAAGACACCGTCGTCACCATCAAGTACAAGGTCTCCGACGCCCAGGGCAAGCTCATCGAGGCGAGCCCCGAGCCGATGGCCTATCTGCATGGCGGCTACGAGAACACGCTGCCGAAGATCGAGGAAGCGCTCGACGGCAAGGAAAAGGGCTACCAGACCGTGCTGAACCTCTCGCCCGAAGACGCCTTCGGCCAACGCGACGAGACGCTGGTGCGCAGCATTCCCAAGACCGACTTTCCACCGGGCGTGAAGGTGGGCGGCCAACTGCAGGGGCGCCTGGACGACGGCCGCGAGCACGTCTTCACCGTGATGAAGATCAAGGGCCCGGTCGTGCTGCTCGACGGCAACCATCCGTGGGCGGGCAAGGCGCTGAAGTTCAGCCTGCAGGTGACGGACGTGCGCGCGGCGCTGCCGGTGGAAATCGAGCACCGGCATGTGCATGGCGCCCACGGGCACCATCACTGATCTGCTTCTTCTAGCCGCTGCTGCGCGGCACCGGCGTGACGGGGCTCAGTGCCAGCAGCCGCTGCAGGCCGGCCTCGTAGGCCGCAGCGTCCATTTCGCTGCTGTGCCTTGCCACCAGGTAGCTGAGTCCGAAGCGCTCGGTGGCCTGGGTGTAGAGCCGGTAGAAGCGCTCGCCTTCTTCGATGCGCGTCAGCTTCTGCCACGGCACGACGGCGGCCTTGCTGCTTTGGGGCGCCATGAGGCTCAGGCCTTGCGCGCTGATCGTCACCTCATGGATGCCGACGGCCCTGATCGCGGAGCGCGTGACCGATCGATGCAGTGCGCGGGCCACGCGGTCCCGCCTGGCGGGCTGGGTCCTCGCCCTTCGGCGCGAGCCCAGGGCGGCGATTCGCTCGACGAGACGTGCGCGAAAGAGCCACAGCAGCAGCCCCGACAGCACGACTGCCACGGCCGAGCTGATCCAGAACTCGGCACGCACGGGCCGGGGTTCGAGCGCGTACAGAAGCCCGATGGCGAGCACGGGCGCGGCCACCATCAGCGCCGAGAGCGCCCGTGGCACCAGCCGCTGGACAGCCGCATGAAGGCGTTCCGACTGCCGGTCATGTTCCGCGAGGCGGCGTTCCAGGGCCGCTTCTCCAAGCAGCTCCGCGTCTTCCGGCGCCAGCCTGAATCGCAGTTGCAGTGGCTCATCCATCCGGTTTCCTATTTCTTCTTCCAGAACCTGGCGGCCTCGTCGATCTTGCCCAGCGCCTTGGCGCAGGCCCTTGCGCCCGCCGCGTGGCGCGCGCTGAACCAGCCCACGGCGAACCACGCGCGGGAATCGCGTTCGGCCGCTTCGCGGTAGAGCGCGAGCGCGACGGCTTCGTCGTTGAACTCACCCAGCGCATCCTGCGCGGGACGCAAGGCCTTGAGGTAGCGCTCGGCACCGCCCTTGTCCGCCGCATCGAACAGCGGCGCGACGAATTCGGCGAGGTAGCGCAGGCGCTTGAGCCGCTTGCGCACGCGGTGCTGGCTTTCGGTGTCCAGCGATTCGAAGCGTTCACCGTCGCGCATCACCTGCTTGTGCAGGCGTTGCAGCCGCTTGCGCAGCATGTGTCGGGCGGCGTCGGCATCCAGGGGCGCTGGGCTGGCCGGTGGCGTCTCTCCTCCTTCTTCGCTTTCCGACGCAGCCTTGGCGGGGCCGGCCGCGGTAAAGCCGATCAGCGACACCAGCACGTTCTGGAACGCCGAAGCGCGCACGGCGTCTCCGGCCGAAGGCGCGCTTTTGGCCGCCGCATCGCCGGCCAGCGGATCGAACTCCGGCGCGCCTGCCTCGCGCAGCCGGGGCTGCGCCAGCTTCACCACCTGCTCGCGGTCACGCAACTCGCCGAGCGCGCGGAAGGCTTCGACCAGGGGCGGCTCCCATGCAGCGGCATCGAACAGGCCCGAGGTAGTGTCGAGTTCGGCCAACTCACGCAGCGCGGTGCGCAACCGCCGGATGCCGATGCGCAACTGGTGCACCTGCTCCTCGTCTTCGCTGCCCGCGGCGATCTCGCTCGCGTTCGGCAGCATCTGCGCCAGGCATGAGGCGACCACCGCCTGCTGGATGGCAAGTCCGTCCGGGTGCTGGCTGCCGAAGCGCGGCGCCTCGGCCTTCACGGCTTCCACCGTTTCCTGCGCCGCCAGCAGGCGCGCGCCGCGCTCGGCCTTCGACACGGTGCTGAACCACAGGCCGTGCTGCTGCGACCAGCGCCGCGCGAGCGACACCAGGCCATGCACGTCGCCGTGCTTGAGTTCCAGTTCCAGTTCGCACACCGGCGATGCGCGTTGCTCCGGCGTGCCGGCGTGGGCGACGACCTTGCCGACGTCGAGCGCCATCTCGACCACCGCGCCGCCGGGCCCGGTGACGCGCACGTCGCGCGTGAGCCGCACGATGTCGGTCGATTGCCGCTCGACCAGCGGCACGCCGCCGTCGCTGCCGTCCGCCAGCAGCAGCTTCGCGAGCCTGTCGCCCACCGGCGTGCCCTGGTGGCGCTGCGGGTCGATGGCCGGCGCGGCACCGGCCGTGCCCAGGTCGACGTTGTGCTCCAGCCGGTGCAGGGCGTTGTCGCCGGTGGCTTTCACGGTCTGCACCCA
The DNA here is from genome assembly GCF_058809745.1 of Variovorax sp. MPBD4-3. Lineage (NCBI taxonomy): Bacteria > Pseudomonadati > Pseudomonadota > Betaproteobacteria > Burkholderiales > Comamonadaceae > Variovorax > Variovorax sp. MPBD4-3. The sequence goes on along the minus strand of NZ_JBXASW010000018.1, from coordinate 10,661 downwards.
GCGCCGGCCTTCCTTGCGCAGCCGAAGCACCATGCCGTCGGCGGCCAGCCGCTGGTCGGCGGTGTCGAAATAGCGGGCCTGCAGGCGGGTGCGCACGACGGTGCCGCGTTTCAGGGCGGCTTCGACGGCCTTCAGGCGGCCGGCGGGAATGCAGAACTTGAACTCGATTTCCATAGGGCGCCATGATGCCCGCGCCGCCACGCAGGGCCGCCAAATCCCCTGCCTGGAAAATCATGTGGACGCCGTCCATTTTCTTTGGTATCTTTTGTGGACGGCGTACACAAGGCGCCGTTGAACATCCACATCACCCCTTCACCGACACAGGACGACACCATGGCCACCAAGCAGATCTTCGTGAACCTCCCCGTCAAGGACCTCGACAAGAGCAAGGCATTCTTCGCCGCGCTGGGCTACACCTTCAATGCACAGTTCACCGACGCGAATGCCGCATGCATGGTCATCCAGGAAGGCAGCATCCACGCCATGCTGCTGGTGGAAGATTTCTTCAAGACCTTCACGAGCAAGAGCATCGCCGACACCAGCAAGAGCACCGAGGTGCTGCTGTGCCTCTCGTGCGAAAGCCGCGCCGAGGTCGACGAGCTGGTGGCCAAGGCCAAGGCCGCGGGCGGCACCATCCCGGGCGAACCGAAGGACTACGGCTTCATGTACGGCCACGGCTTCCAGGACATCGACGGCCACCTCTGGGAGCTGATGTACATGGACCCGAACGCCGTCGTCACGCACCAGAACCAGTGACCTGACGCCACACCGTTGAAGAAGCAGAACGATGCCGATCGTTCCATACGCGCTCTTCACTGTTGCACGGAAGGCCCCTACCGGACGGGGGCGCCGCCCCGATATTCCTGTCACCGGCACGGCATCATCGGCCGAGCCCCCCATGAAAAGGAATAGCCCCATGCCCGAACAAGACAACAGCCCCGTCGTGCGGGTCGCGCCCCTCGGTTTCCCGTGGCAGACGATCGACCCGTTCCTGTTCTGCGTCTACCACGACGATGCCTATCCGCAGGGCAACGGGCGCATGGGGCCGGCCGCGTCGCTGGCCGGGCGCGACATCGGCCAGGACTTCAGCCGCAAGGACGGCTGGAGCATGTACCACGGCGACAAGGTGCCGGGCTTTCCCTCGCACCCGCACCGCGGCTTCGAGACCGTGACCATCGTGCGCAAGGGCCTGGTCGATCACTCCGACTCGCTGGGCGCCACCGCGCGCTTCGGCGGCGGCGACGTGCAGTGGCTCACGGCCGGCAAGGGCATCGTGCACTCCGAGATGTTCCCGCTGCTCGACGCCGGCGCGCCCAACCCGCTGGAGCTGTTCCAGATCTGGCTGAACCTGCCGGCGCGCAGCAAGATGGCCGAGCCGCATTTCACGATGTTCTGGTCCGACGCCATTCCGCGTTTCGCTTCCGACGACGCGAAGGGCGGCCGCACCGAGGTCGCCGTGATCGCCGGCCGGCTGGGCGACGCCGTCAACGGACAGGACCCGATCCAGCCGCTGGCGCCGCCGCCCGACTCGTGGGCCTCGCAGGCCGACGCCGACGTGGCCATCTGGACGCTCAAGATGACGCCCGGCGCGCAATGGACGCTGCCGGCCGCCAGCGGCGAGGGCACGCGGCGCATGCTGTATTTCTTCAAGGGCGCGGCGGCTTTCGTCGCGGGCCGGCGCGTGGAGGGCCCGGCGGCCATCGAACTGCGCGGCGATGCCGCGGTGGAGATTGCCAACGGCGACAGCGAGAGCGAGTTCCTGGTGCTGCAGGGCCGCCCGATCGCCGAGCCGGTGGTGCAGTACGGCCCCTTCGTGATGAACACGCAGGCCGAGATCAGCCAGACCATGGCCGACTACCGCCGCACCCAGTTCGGCGGCTGGCCCTGGAAAGACTCCGCGCCGGTGCACGGCCAAGAGGCCGCGCGCTTCGCAAGGCACCCGGGCGGGCGAGAGGAAGTGCCCGAAGCCTGAGCCCCGGCTCAGATCGTCTTCAGGACTTCGGCGCCCGGCGCCGTCATGCTGGGCACGAACTCGATAACGTCGGTGCGCGCGACGCCGTTCTGCACGAACGGATCGCGCGCCAGCAAGGCTTCCAGCGCCGCGCGGTCGCCCGAACGCGCCAGGATCACGCCGCCCTTGCGCGGCACCTGCCGGCCCGAGGCCACGAACAGGCCGCTTTCGTAGTGCGTCTTGAGCCAGCTGACATGCGCGTCCATCAGCGCATCGAGTTCTTCGAGCGGGCGGATGTAGGTAAGGGTGACGATGAACATGGATGAGGGCAGAGAGTGAACGAGGAAGCCGCCATCCTATGAGTTCGGTGGTTCGGCCGCCTCCTCACTCGATTGCCACGCCGCCTTCCTTCACCAGCTTCGCGAACTTGGCCGTCTCCTCGCGGATGCGGCGCGCCATCTCTTCCTGCGTGCCGCCCAGCGGCTCGGCACCGATGGCCTGCATGCGTTGCGCGAAGTCGGGCGAATGGATGATCTTCACCATCTCGGCGTTCAGGCGCGCGACGATCTCCTTCGGCGTGGCCGCCGGCGACAGCACGCCGAACCAGGTGCCGATGTCGAAGCCCTTGAGGCCCGCCTCTTCCATCGTCGGCACGTCGGGCAGCACCGTCGAGCGGCGCGCCGTGGTCACGGCCAGCGCGCGCAACTTGCCGCTCTTGATGTGCTGCAGCACCGGCGTGATGGTGTCGAAGGACATCGCCACCTGGCCGCCGAGCAGGTCGGTGGTGAGCGGCCCGCTGCCCTTGTAGGGCACATGCAGCAACGTGGTGCCGGTGCTGGCCTGGAACTGCGTGCCGATCAGGTGCTGCGCCGTGCCGTTCCCGTTGGAGCCGTAGGCCAGCTTCTCGGGCGCGGCCTTGGCCAGCGCGACCAGTTCGGCGACGTTCTTCGCGGGCGTGCTGGCGGCGTTGACGACCAGCACGTTCGGCACCATGGCCACCAGGGTGACAGGCGCCAGGTCTTTCTGGAAGTCGTAGGGCAGCTTCTTGTAGACGCTGGTGGCGATGGTGTGGTGCACCGCGCCCATCAGCAGCGTGTAGCCGTCAGGTTTGGCCTTGGCCACGTAGTCGGCGCCGAGCGTGGCGCCGGCACCGGGCCTGCTCTCGACCACCACGGGCTGGCCGAGCGACTGCGAGAGCTTGTCGGCCAGCGCGCGCGCCAGCACGTCGGTGGTGCCGCCGGCGGGGAAGGGCACGATGAGGCTGATGGGCTTGGCCGGCCAGCCGGCCGGTGACTGCGCGAAGGCCAGCGCAGCGGCGCCAAGGCCCAGTGCGAGCGTCGCGGCCCGAAGCAGGGCGCGCCTGCCGCTGCTGCGGCGGCGCGCGTTGGAAGAAGCGTTCATGGTTTGTCTCCGGCTCGTTGTCGTGGTGCGCGCATCGAGGCGCGCGGATACCGTCGTGTCTGTCGCTGGCGGCCGTTCAGGCCATTGCGTGTGTCACGCCGCAAGCCGCATCGGCTCGCCCGCGATGTGCGCGCACACCGCCTGCGTGACCTGCTCGGTGGTCGCGCTGCCGCCCAGGTCGCGTGTGTGCAGCGCCGGGTTGGCCGTGACGTGCTCCACCGCCTGCATCACGCGCCGCGCCGCCTCGGCCTCGCCCAGGTGCTCGAGCAGCATCACCACCGACCAGAAAGTGCCGACCGGGTTGGCCAGCCCCTTGCCCATGATGTCGAAGGCCGACCCGTGGATGGGCTCGAACATCGACGGATAGCGCCGCTCCGGGTCGATGTTGCCGGTGGGCGCGATGCCCAGGCTGCCCGCCAGCGCGGCGGCCAGGTCGCTGAGGATGTCGGCGTGCAGGTTGGTGGCGACGATGGTGTCGAGCGTGGCCGGGCGGTTGACCATGCGTGCGGTGCAGGCGTCGACCAGTTCCTTGTCCCACGTCACGTCGGGGAACTCCTTGGAGATCTGCAGCGCGATCTCGTCCCACATCACCATCGCATGGCGCTGCGCGTTGCTCTTGGTCACCACGGTGAGCAGCTTGCGCGGCCGCGAACCGGCCAGCTTGAAGGCGAAACGCATGATGCGCTCCACGCCCGCGCGGGTCATCATGCTCACGTCGGTCGCGGCCTCGATGGGGTGGCCCTGGTGCACGCGGCCGCCGACGCCGGCGTACTCGCCCTCGGAGTTCTCGCGCACGATCACCCAGTCGAGCTGGCCGGGCGCGCAGCGCTTGAGCGGGCCGTCGATGCCCGGCAGGATGCGCGTGGGCCGCACGTTGGCGTACTGGTCGAAGCCCTGGCAGATCTTCAGGCGCAGGCCCCAGAGCGTGACGTGGTCGGGAATGTGCGGATCGCCCGCGGAGCCGAAAAGAATGGCGTCCTTGCCGCGCAGCGCGTCGAGGCCGTCGGCCGGCATCATCTCGCCGTGCGCGCGGTACCAGTCGCCGCCCCAACCGAAGTCCTCGAAGCTGAATTGCAGCGCGCCGCCGGAGGCCTCGGCCAGCGCCTCCATCACCCGGCGCCCCGCCGGAACCACTTCCTTGCCGATGCCGTCGCCGGGAATGGTGGCAATGCTGTAGCGGGTCATCGATGTCCTTTTGTGTGTGTGCTCTTTGGAAGGCGCACTGTAGGATCCGGCGCGCTGAACAATTCATGCCCGAAGTGAATCCATCCTTAACTTCAATTCAACAATGAGGCTGCCATGACGTCGCCTGTACAGCCCGCCGACCTCGGCTTCTTCTCCGCGCTCGCGGCCTGCGGCAGCCTGAGCGCCGCGGCGCGCGAACTCGGCATCAGCACGCCGGCCGTGAGCAAGCGGCTCTCGCAGATGGAAACGCGCCTGGGGGTGACGCTGGTGAACCGCACCACGCGGCGCATGAGCCTCACGCCCGAGGGCGAGCTCTACGTGGCGCATGCGCGCCGCATCCTCGGCGAGATCGACGACATGGCGCAGTTGTTGGGCGGCGCCAAGGGCGAGGCGCAGGGCCTGCTGCGCGTGAACGCCACGCTGGGCTTCGGGCGCAGCCACGTGGCGCCGCTGATCTCGAAGTTCGTGCGCAAGCATCCGCAGGTCGAGGTGCAGCTGCAGCTGTCGGTCAACCCGCCGCCGCTGACCGACGACGCCTTCGACGTCTGCATCCGCTTCGGCGCGCCGCCCGAGGCCCGCGTGATCGCCCGGCGCATCGCGTCGAACCGGCGGCTGCTGTGCGCATCGCCGGCCTACCTGGCGCGCGCCGGGCAGCCCAGGGTGCCCAACGACCTCGCGCACCACCGCTGCATCGGCATCCGCCAGGGCGACGAGGCCTACGGCATGTGGCGCCTGAGCACCGGCCGGGGCACGGCGCAGCGCACCGAGGCGGTGAAGACGCGCGGCGCGCTGAGCACCAACGACGGCGAGATCGCGGTCAACTGGGCGCTCGACGGCCACGGCATCCTGATGCGCGCCGAGTGGGACATCGCGCGCTACCTGCGCAGCGGCCGGCTGGTGCAGGTGCTCGCGAACTACCGAACGCCCGACGCCGACATCTACGCCGTGTACCCGCAGCGCCACCAGTTGTCGGCGCGCGTGCGGACCTTCGTCGACTTCATCGCGGCCGCGCTCGGCAAGGACGCGGCCGAGCCTTCGCTCAACCGCCGCTGAGCACCGAGGCCACCAGCCATACGTTGGCGGCGCTGATCACGCCGAACAGGCCCCATGCGAGCGACTTGAGCACCGGCCCGTTGGCAAAGCCGCCCATCATGGCGCGGCTGCTGGTGAAGCGAATCAAGGGCCACATCGCGAACGGAAGCTGGAAGCTCAGCACCACCTGGCTGAGCACCAGCATCTTGCCCACGCCGCCGTCGCCGAACCACCAGACGCCGAGGAAGGCCGGGCCGAGCGCGAGCGCGCGCGTGATCAGCCGGCGCTGCCAGCACGGGATCTTCATGTCGAGAAAGCCCTCCATGATGATCTGGCCCGCGATGGTGCCGGTGAAGGTCGAACTCTGCCCCGAGGCCAGCAGCGCGATGCCGAACAGCGTGGCCGCGAAGGCGCTGCCGACGACGGGCTCGAGCAGGCGGTAGGCGTCGTCGATCTCCGCCACTTCGCGGTGGCCGGTGGCATGGAAGGCGCTGGCCGCCAGCACCATGATGGCCGCGTTGACCAGCAGCGCGAGCGACAGCGACACCACCGCGTCGAGCGTGCAGAAGCGCACCGCCTCGCGCCGCGCCGGTTCGGTATCGGCCACGAGGCGGGTCTGCACGATGGACGAATGCAGGTACAGGTTGTGCGGCATCACGGTGGCGCCGACGATGCCGATGGCCAGGTACAGCGCGCCCGGCTGGTGCAACCGCTCCAGGCTCGGCGCGAAGCCCATCGCCACGCCGAACCAGTTGGGCGGCGCCATCATCAGCTCGACCGCGAAGCAGCCCGCGATGGTGCCGACCAGCCCGAGCACGATGGCCTCCACCCGGCGAAAGCCCGCGCCCTGCAGGCCCAGCACCAGCAGCGTGTCGAAGGCCGTGATGGCGATGCCCACCGGAATCGACACGCCGAACAGCAGGTGCAGCGCGAGCGCGCTGCCCAGCACCTCGGCGAGGTCGCAGGCCACGATGGCCAGCTCGGCGCCCAGCCACAGCAAGCGGTTGACGCGCGGCGAGTAGTGCTCGCGGCAGGCGCGCGCCAGGTCTTTCTGCGCCACCAGCCCCAGGCGCACGCACAGGGTCTGCAGCAGCATTGCCGCCAGGCTCGCCAGCAGCACCACGAACAGCAGGCCGTAGCCGAAGCGCGAGCCGGCCTCGATGTCGGTGGCCCAATTGCCCGGGTCCATGTAGCCGACCGACACCAGCAGGCCCGGGCCCGCGTAGCGCATCAGCTTCCTGAAGAAAGGCAGGTCCTGGGGAACGGCCACGCTGCCCTTCACTTCGGAAGGACAGAAAGGCGCGGTGGCCGTGCGGGGGAGCGGAAAGAACATCCGGGCGATGATAGGGACAAGGCCGCGGCGTTGTCGCGGACCTGACCGGCGCGGCGATGCCGGATCTCTTAGATTCGGCGTTCGCACCCCGGTGCGTCATCCCTCACATCAATCCTCGGAGACCTTTTCAATGATCCACGTCGTCGCAGTCATCACCGCCAAGCCGGGCCAGCGCGCCGCGCTGCTCGAAGCCTTCGCCGCCAACCGCGCGGCCGTGCTGGCCGAAGAGGGCTGCATCGAATACGGCGCGACGATCGACGCGCAAGGCATCCCGACGTCGAAGGCCAGCTTCGGCGACGACACCTTCGTCGTGATCGAGAAATGGGAAACGCTGGCCCACCTGCAGGCCCACGCCGTCGCGCCGCACATGAAGGCGCACAGCGAGAAGACCAAGGAGCTGACGGCGGGCAAGCTGATTCACGTGCTCGAGCCGGTTTGAGTTTTCGCACGCGCAGCGAAATCCGCAGGAACGAGAAGCTGCGCTGCACCCCGCGGCTGCTGCCTGCCGCCTCGCCATGAAAAAACGCGCCCTCGGGCGCGTTTTTTCATGGAAGCGTCGAAGCCTTACTTCGACACGACCTTCACCATCTCCAGGCACTTGTTCGAGTAGCCCCACTCGTTGTCGTACCAGCTCACGAGCTTGACGAAGGTGCCGTCCAGCGCAATGCCGGCTTCGGCGTCGAAGATCGAGGTGCGCGGGTCGCCGCGGAAGTCGGTGGCGACGACCTTGTCTTCGGTGTAGCCCAGCACGCCCTTGAGCGCGCCTTCGCTCTGTGCCTTCATCTCGGCGCAGATTTCCTTGTACGTGGCTTCCTTCACCAGCTCGACCGTCAGGTCGACCACCGACACGTCGGAGGTCGGCACGCGGAAGCTCATGCCGGTGAGCTTCTTGTTGAGCTCGGGGATCACCACGCCCACGGCCTTGGCGGCGCCGGTGCTCGAGGGAATGATGTTTTCCAGGATGCCGCGGCCGCCGCGCCAATCCTTGTTGCTCGGGCCGTCCACGGTCTTCTGCGTGGCGGTGGCCGCGTGCACGGTGGTCATCAGGCCGCGCTTGATGCCCCACTTGTCGTTCAGCACCTTGGCCAGCGGCGCCAGGCAGTTGGTGGTGCAGCTGGCGTTGCTGACGATGGCTTCGCCGGCGTACTTCTTGTCGTTCACGCCGTAGACGAACATGGGGGTGTCGTCCTTCGACGGTGCCGACAGGATGACCTTCTTGGCGCCCGCGTCGATGTGCTTCTGCGCGGTTTCCTTGGTGAGGAACAGGCCGGTCGATTCGAGCACGACGTCGGCGCCGACTTCGTTCCACTTCAGTTGCGCAGGGTCGCGCTCCTGGGTCAGGCGGATCCTCTTGCCGTTCACGATCAGCGTGTTGCCGTCAACCGTGACCTCACCCTTGAAGCGGCCATGCACCGAGTCGTACTGGAGCATGTAGGCGAGGTAGTCGGGCTCGAGCAAGTCGTTGATGGCAACGATTTCGATGTCGTTCTTGAAGTTCTGCACTGCTGCGCGCAGCACGTTGCGACCGATGCGGCCGAAGCCGTTGATACCGAGTTTGATAGCCATCTGACTTGCTCCTAAGGTTGAAAAACTTGTTGTCTGTCGTGAACCGTGCGAAGGGACTCAGTCGCGCAGCGCTGCTTCCACCGTGGCGGCCACGTTCTCCGCCGTGAATCCGAAGTGCTTGAACAGCACCGGCGCGGGCGCCGATTCGCCGTACGTGTCGATGCCCACGACGGCGGCGCAGCCGTACTTCCACCAGCCGCCGGTGCAGCCCATTTCAACGGCGATGCGCGGCAGCTTCTTGGGCAGCACGGCCTTCTTGTAGGCCAGGTCCTGGCGGTCGAAGGTGGTGGTCGAGGGCATCGACACCACGCGCACGGCGATCTTCTTCTCGGCCAGCAGCTTCTGCGCGGCCAGTGCGAGCTGCACTTCGGAACCCGTGGCGATGATGACGGCGGCGGTCTTCTTGCTCTTCAGGCCGACGGCTTCCGGCTCGGACAGCACGTAGGCACCGCGGCTGATGTCGCCGAGTTCGCTCTTGGGCGCGTAGGCGATGTTCTGGCGGCTCAGCAGCAGCGCGGTCGGGCGCGACTGGTTCTGCAGCGCCACGGCCCAGGCCACGGCGGTTTCGGCCGTGTCGCCCGGGCGCCAGACGTCCAGGTTCGGAATCAGGCGCAGCGAGGCGGCGTGCTCGATCGACTGGTGGGTCGGGCCGTCTTCGCCCAGGCCGATGGAGTCGTGGGTGAACACGTGGATCACGCGGCGCTTCATCAGCGCGGCCATGCGGATGGCGTTGCGGCTGTAGTCGCTGAACGTGAGGAAGGTGCCGCCGTAGGGGATGTAGCCGCCATGCAGCGCCACGCCGTTCATGATGGCCGCCATGCCGAACTCGCGCACGCCGTAGTTGATGTGGCGGCCGATGGTGCCGTGGGGCGTTTCGGCCGGGGCCGCGGACTTGGTTTCGTCTTCGGCGCCTTGCTTGGCCTCGACGGCCGGCACGTTCATGACCACGGCGCCGGTCTTGGCATCGAAGCGCAGCGCGGCGGTGCTCTTGGTGTTGGTGAGGTTGGAGCCGGTCAGGTCGGCGCTGCCGCCGAGCATTTCAGGCAGTGCGGCGGTGAAGGCTTCCAGCGCGAGCTGGCTGGCCTTGCGGCTGGCCACGGTCTCGGCCTTGGTGTGGGCGGCGACCACGGTGTCGAACGCGACCTGGTGGAAGTCCTTGGGCAGCTCGCCCTTCATGCGGCGGGTGAAGTCGGCGGCCAGCTCGGGGTAGGCGGCGGCGTAGGCGGCGAACCTGGCGTTCCACTCGGCTTCGATGTTGGCGCCCGCTTCCTTGTGGTCCCAGTCGGCGTACACCTCGGCCGGAATCTCGAAGGGCGGGTAGTGCCAGTCGATGGCGTCGCGCGTGAGCTTGATTTCTTCGGCGCCCAGTGCTTCGCCGTGGGCCTTGGCGGTGCCGGCGCGGTTCGGGCTGCCCTTGCCGATGACGGTCTTGCAGTTGATGAGCGTGGGCTTGTCGGTCGATTGCTTGGCCTTGGCGATGGCCTTCGACACTTCGGCGGCGTCGTTGCCGTCGATCGGGCCGATCACGTGCCAGCCATAGGCGTGGAAGCGCTCGGCCACGTTGTCGATGTACCAGGGCTTGACCTGGCCGTCGATGCTGATGCCGTTGTCGTCGTACAGCGCGATCAGCTTGTTCAGGTGCCAGGCGCCGGCGAGTGCGCAGGCTTCATGGCTGATGCCTTCCATCATGCAACCGTCGCCCAGGAAGGCGTAGGTGTGGTGGTCGACGATGGCGTGGTCCTTGCGGTTGAACTCGGCCGACAGGAGCTTCTCGGCCAGCGCGAAGCCCACGGCGTTGGTGATGCCCTGGCCCAGCGGGCCGGTGGTGGTTTCCACGCCGGGGGTCACGTCGACTTCAGGGTGGCCGGCGGTCTTGCTGTGCAGCTGGCGGAAGTTCTTGAGCTCGCCGATGGGCAGGTCGTAGCCGGTGAGGTGCAGCACCGAGTACAGCAGCATCGAGGCGTGGCCGTTCGAGAGCACGAAGCGGTCGCGGTCGAACCAGTGCGGGTTCGCGGGGTTGTAGCGCAGGTGTTCGCCCCAGAGTGCGACGGCCATGTCGGCCATGCCCATCGGTGCACCCGGATGTCCGGAATTCGCTTGTTGAACGGCATCCATAGCCAGCGCGCGGATCGCGTTGGCCATCAGGGCTTGGTTTGCCATGGGCATGGGACTTTCGGGGGAAAAGGGTGGGTG